>NZ_CEVIVC010000019.1:55453-56726 GCF_982290645.1 Protofrankia sp. CiP1_Cm_nod4 | reverse complement strand
GCTGGGGCCGGGGGATTTCGGTGACCGCTGGGGCCCGGTACTGGGGACAGCTGGGCTGGTCGTGGTCGGGGCCGGGCGGTGTGACGGGTCGGCGCCGGCGGATCTCGATCGTGGTCGTCTTGCCGGCGCGGTCCGGGTGGCCGGGCGTTATGACGGGTCGGTGCCGGAGCGGGCGGCGAGCAGCCGGCGCAGGCTGGCCAGCCGGGCCGGGTCCGCCTGGCCGTCCGCCACCGCCTCGTCGAGCGCGCAGTCGGCGAGGCCTGCCAGATGGGTGCAGCCGCCGGGGCAGGCCGCCGCGGCTGGCGCCAGATCGGGGAAGGCCCGCAGCAGCCGGTCGGTGGAGACCGCGCCCAGCCCGAACGAGCGCACCCCCGGGGTGTCGACGACCCAGCCGCCGCCCGGCATCGGCAGGGCGATCGCCGCGGACGAGGTGTGCCGGCCACGGCCGGTGACCGCGTTGACCGCGCCGATCGTCTGGGCGGCGTCCGGCACCAGCCGGTTGACCAGCGTCGACTTGCCCACCCCGGAATGGCCGAACATGACGCAGACGTGGGCCGCCATCAGGGCGGTCAGCCCGGACAGGCCGGCGTCCGGCCTGGTGGTCACCATAGGTAGGCCAAGTGGCGCGTAGAGTGCGCGCAGGGGTGTGTCGTCGGCGAGGTCGGCCTTGGTCAGGCACAGCAGCGGCTCCAGGCCGCCGTCGTAGGCCGCGACCAGGCAGCGGTCGATCAGCCCCGGCCGCGGCGGCGGGTCGGCGAGGGCGCAGACGATGACCAGCCGGTCGGCGTTGGCCACGATCGGGCGTTCCACCGGGTCGGTGTCGTCGGCGGTACGCCGCAGCACGCTGCGGCGCTCGGCCCGCCCGACGATCCGGGCAAGGCTGCCGGCCCGGCCGGAGATGTCCCCGACCAGGGCGACCTCGTCGCCGACGACCACACTGGTCCGGCGCACCGAACCCCCGCGGACGGCGGCCACCAGCGCCCCGCCAGAAGCGGACATGGACGCGGATGCGGACGTGCCGCCGCTCCCCGGCCCCGGCCCCGGTGCCGGCCCCGGCGGCGGCTGCGCTTTCGGACGTGGTCGTGGTCGCGGCTCCGGTGACGTCCCGGCGACATGGCAGGTGTAACGGCCTCGGTCGACCGCCACCACGGTCGCCGTCACCGCGTCGGCGTGGTCGGGCCGGTCCCGGGTACGCGGCCGCGACCCGCGGCCGGCCCGCACCCGGACGTCGTCCTCGTCGAGTTCCCGCGCCATTCAGGCGCGCACTTCGGGG
>NZ_CEVIVC010000019.1:54321-55083 GCF_982290645.1 Protofrankia sp. CiP1_Cm_nod4 | reverse complement strand
CCGTCCGGGGCCGGGCTGTTCGGAGCCGGGCCGTGCCGAGTCGGGCCGTGCCGGGCGGCAGCACGCGGGGCTGTGCCATGTGGGGCTGTGCTGTTCGGGGTGACGCCGCGTGGGACGGCAGCGCGTGGGGTGACGCCGTCGGTGGTCGTGACAGGCAGCTCTCACGCGCGGGCGTCCGCCCCGTCGAGCATCCGCGCCCACAGCCGGGGGAAGGACGGCACGGTCTTACCGGTCGTGGCGATGTCGTCGACGAGCACGCCCGGCACGACCAGTCCCACCACGGCGTAGGCCATGGCCAGGCGATGGTCGGCCCGCGGGTCGAGGCGGGCGCCGGTCAGCGGCGCGGGGGAGACGGCCAGCCCGTCGTCGGTCACGGTGATGTCCGCGCCCAGCCGGCCCAGCTCGGCCGCGAGCGCGCCGAGCCGGTCGGTCTCCTGCAGGCGCAGGTGGGCGATGCCGCGCAGCCGGCTGGGCGAGTCGGCGAGGACGGCGAGCGCCGTGAGTGTCGGGGCGGCCTCGCCGTAGTCGCTGAGGTCGACGTCGATGCCGCGCAGCCGGCCGGGCCCGCGGACCTCCAGGCCGGCCGTGGTCAGGGTGCAGACGCAGCCCATGGCGGTCAGCAGGTCGGGCAGCACGCGCCCGGGCTGGACGGTCCCGCTCGGCCAGTCGGCGAGCACGACCCGCCCACCGGTCGCCGCGGCCGCGGCCAGGAAGGCGGACGCGCTGTTGATGTCGGGTTCGATGACCCGGTCGTGAGCGTGC
>NZ_CEVIVC010000019.1:37905-54296 GCF_982290645.1 Protofrankia sp. CiP1_Cm_nod4 | reverse complement strand
GGCGCGCAGGTCCGCGACGGTCATCTCCAGGTACGGCCAGGACGGCAGCCGCGCACCGACATGACGGACGGTGACGCCCTGGTCGTAGCGGGGGGCCGCCAGCAGCAGACCGGAGACGAGCTGGCTGGAGGTGGACGCGTCCACCGTCACCGCGCCACCGGGCAGGTGCCCCCGGCCGTGCACGGTCAGCGGCATCCGGTCGCCGTCGATGGCCGCGCCCAGGGTCCGCAGCGCGTCCAGCAGAGGGGTGAGCGGACGCTCCCGCATGCGCGGGTCGCCGTCGAAGACCACGTCGCCGTGTGCCAGCGCGGCCAGCGCGGGGGTGAACCGGGCGACGGTGCCGGCGTTGCCGCAGTCGATCCGGGCAGCCGGGGCCGCCTGGAGCGGGTAGCGGCCGTGGACCAGCCAGTCATCGTGGTCATCGACGACGGCGACGCCGAGCTCGCCGAGGGCGGCGGCCATGAGCAGCGAGTCGCGGGAGCGCAGCGGCCTGGTCAGCCGGCTGGTGCCGGCGGAGATCGCGGCGAGGATCAGGGCGCGGTTCGTCGCCGACTTGGACCCGGGCATGGTCACGGTCGCGTCGACCGGCCGGTCGGCCGTCGGCGCCGGCCAGGGATCCGTGGGTACGTCCGTGGTGACGGTCACCCGTTCAGCATGCCGGACGCGGACGCCCGGCAGGCGCCACCGGGGCTGTCAGCCCGCGGCCGTACCCGTTCGCGTGCCGGCGATTTTGATCAGGGCTGGTAGTGGGGGCCGCGGAGATGTGATCGCGCCGCTTGGAAACATGGTTCGGTGGCGCCCGGGTTCCTGTCCCGGTCCGAGGCTGGCATTGCCGTCAACCGTCAACCGTCAACCGTCTAGCGAGTACGTTGAGTACTTGACGTACTTCTGGTGTCTGGCCTAGGAGGTTGGATGACCGCCGTGCACTATGACAGCTACACCGACGCTCGCGCCCACCTGAAGGATCTGTTGGACGCGGCGGAGCGGGGCCGGGTCGCGACGGTGCGGCGGGACAACCGGATCACCGCGTTTGTGGACCAGGAGCGTCTGCGGCATTTCCTGGCCTCGGTGAGCCCGTCTCGCGCCCAGGTGGTGGCGGAGGCGGGCGGGTGGTCGATCCTCATTCCCGGGTTGCCGGTGGCCGCCGACGGGGCGGATCTGGACGAGGCCCTGGACGAGATGATCGTCGCCCTGCGGGAGTATGCCGAGGACTGGCAGGATCGGCTCCTCGACGCCCCCAACCACGCGACCAACTGGGGTCTGGTCCAGTTGGTCACTCTCAGTAGCGACGTCCAGCTGCGTGAATGGCTGGTCGGGCCGGTAGGGTGATCTTTTCTCAGCCGGCCCGCGAGGCGCACGAGAAGTTCTGCCGGGCCGAGCAGTGGACCCAGGTCCGGGACGCACGCGGACGGACCGGCACCCACCACGTCACGTTCGAACTCGCCCTCGCCGACGGACGGGTGCTGCGTACCCGTATCTCGCACCCGGTCGACCGGACGGCGTACGGGCCGAGCAGGTGGAGCCACATCCTGCGCGATCAGTTGGATGTCACGGAGGACGAGTTCTGGACGTGTGTGCGGGACGGCATCCCGCCCAAGCGGGGCGCCCCGGACGTGCCCGCGCAGGCCCTGCCGGCCGAACTCGTGTATCTGCTCAGGCAGCGGGTCGGCCTTGGCGAGGCTGAGATCGCGGGCATGACCAGGGACGAGGCCGTGACACGGCTCAACCGGTACTGGACCACAGGATCATGACCGCCGTGGCGCGGCCTGGCGGGGCATGACCGCTGGACGGCCGGGAAGCGGCGACGGCCGTCGCCGCGGGCTCAGTCGGGGCGGCGGGCGCTGGCGACCAGGTGGATGCCGATCGACTCGCCCTCGCGTTCGGCCGAGAGATCGACCTCGGTGCGGACCAGGGTGGGAAAGCAGGAGACGTCGGAGGCGACCGCGCGGGTCACCGCCTCGGCCGAGAGCACCGTCCGCGGGCGGATCCAGTCGACGTCCAGGCCGGCGCTGGTCAGCAGGGCGCGCAGCTCCTCCGGCCAGAAACAGCGGGTGATCGACCCGTCCTCGGCCGGGACGAGGACGACGTCGGCGCGCGGGACGTCGGACAGCTCCGCCCAGCGGTGCTGCTCGGCGAGCCGGGCCAGGCCCAGCAGCAGCGAGTCGACGCACAGCAGCAGCCGCCCGCCGGGGCGCAGCATACGGTGGATCTCTTCCAGGGTCGTCTCGGTGGCCAGGCAGAACGACAGCGCGCGGCCTTCGGCCAGGACGGCGTCGAAGCTCTCCGGCGTGAACCAGTCAAGCGACCGGGGGTCACCGGCCACCTGCACCAGCCGCCCGGGGCCGGTGATGTCGCCCGGCCGGACCGCGGTGAGCCCGCCGGCCGCGCCGGGACGCACGGAAGCCCCGCCGGAGCGGGCATGGCCGTCCGCGCGCCTGCCGGCAGCGCGGGCCCCCGAACGGTCCGGGGCCGGGACGACGCGCACGACGTCGTGCCCCGCCGCGACCATCTGGCGTGTGAACCTCGTCCGTGGGCCGGAGACGTCCAGGACCCGGATCCGTGGCATCGGCAGCCAGCTGGCCAGCTGGGTGGCGGCGACATCTTCGTAGAACGCCCAGTACGGATCATCGCTGTCCGTGGGGGCCTCATAGACGAGGGTCGGCGTTCGTCCGCGCGACTGATCTGGCTCGGCGTCGAGACGCGGCAGCATGGACCTTTCCTACCCTTCAGGGGGGAAGATGCGAAACAAGTCACACACACTCACGGGAAGTCTGACAGATGCACACGGGCAGCGGTGACATTTTTCTCCCGGGTACGACCACGGCCGGCGCCTCCTCCACCGATCGGACTTCCCTGGAAGTGGACGGCGCACGGGTCTTCCTAGTTCCCGCGACCGGGGCACCGGCGGGAACTGTCGTCCTGCTGCACGGTGCCGCCAGCGGGACGGATGTCGGCGTGTTGTCCGTGCTGGCGCGGCGGCTGCCGGCGCGCGGGGTTGGGGTGGCCCGCCTGGAGATGCCCTATCGTGTCGCCGGCCGCCGCGCGCCGGACCGTCCGGCCCGGCTGGACGCGGTGCTGCACGCGGTCATGGACGCCCTGGGGCGGCCGCGGCCCGTCGTCCTGGCCGGCCGTTCCATGGGATCGAGGGTGGCCTGCCGCTGCGCCCGCACGACCGGGGCCGCCGGAGTAGTGGCCTTCGGCTTCCCGCTGTGTCCCCCAGGACGGCCCTCCGCCTCGGCCAAGAAAGATTTTGGCCGAGGCTTTGGGCAGGATCCCCCAGGACGGCCCTCCGCCTCGGCCAAGAAAGATCTGGAGGAGGCTGCCCGCGACGGTGGGCGGGAGCCGCGGGGGAGCCGGCCGTCGCGCCTGCCCGAACTGCTCGCCGCCGGCGTCCCCGTGCTCGTGCTCCAGGGGGACCGGGACACCTTCGGCATGCCCGGTCCGGACCCGGCCCGGCACATCGAGGTGCATGTCCTGGCCGGCGCCGACCACGCCATGCGGACACGCCGCAAGGACGGCCGCGACGAAGCCGAGGTCGTCGACGAGGCGGCGGCCGTCGCGACAGAGTGGATCATTGCCCGGCTGGCCTCCGCCAGGCCGTGAGCGTCCGGCGGGCGCCGAGGCGCCGAGGCGCCGTGCTCCGCGGTAGTTCTGTCGTGACGCCGTAGTTCTGTTGTAACGTTGTGAAGATTGCAGGTCTATGGTGGTTGATGGCAGTAAATGTCATCTTGTCGGCTTTTTCGTGTTCTCGTGTTGCTCTTCCCGTGTACTTGTGGAGGTGTGAGGGCGGCCCTGTCACGCGTCCGCCGAGGCCGGGGCTCGGGGGCCGCCGGGAATCCGACGGCTGGTCGGGCGGTTACGCCACCTGCAGAGATTCTTGGAGCCGTCCGCGACGCGGGAGAGCAACGGGCCGGGCTGATCGTTTCATGGTCCGCCGGCCCCCATGATCGTGTTGGTTCCGGCCGGCGGGGACATCCATTCGGAGGTTCGATGACTGCCCAGTTCGCAACCGGGCTGGCGGGCCGGTGGCGACACGACGATGTTCGCGACGGCGCGCCTGTTGTGCCGTCCGTGGCCGAGGCCCCTGGGCCGCTGGTAGCCTGTGCCCGCGTCACCGCGTCGACGCCCGCTCCGGCGCCCCGTCCGCATGATGGCCTGCTCGGCCCTTCCGGCCGGCGGCCAGACGTCCCGGAACCTGCCGGTACCGATGGCTTTTCCGTACGCGCGTACGCACCGGCCAGGGTATCGTCCGTTCCAGGAGCCGCCGGCACGTCCGTGAGCCGGTATCCCGCGGACGACCCAAGGAACGAGGGAGTGGTCCTGGTCGACGAGACCGTCGAGGAGCGCAGCAGCCGCTTCGAGCGAGACGCCCTGCCTTTTCTTGATCAACTTTATGCGGCGGCGCTGCGGATGACGCGTAATCCGGCCGACGCCGAAGACCTGGTGCAGGAAACCTTCGTCAAGGCGTTCGCCGCCTTCCACCAGTTCCAGGAAGGCACGAACCTCAAGGCGTGGCTCTACCGCATCCTGACGAACACGTTCATCAACACCTACCGCAAGCGTCAGCGCCAGCCGTTGCAGAGCCCGACCGAGCAGGTCGAGGACTGGCAGCTCGCCGACGCCGAGTCGCACACGTCCAGCGGCCTGAAGAGCGCCGAGACCGAGGCGCTGGAGCACCTGCCGGACAGCGATGTCAAGGAGGCGTTGCAGGCGTTGCCCGAAGACTTCCGTATTGCGGTGTATCTTGCGGATGTAGAGGGGTTCGCCTACAAGGAGATCGCGGAGATCATGGGTACCCCGATCGGTACCGTGATGTCACGCCTGCATCGCGGCCGTCGTGGGCTGCGTACCGCTCTTGAACACTACGCCCGGGAACGCGGCCTGGTCCGGGCCGGCAGCTCCGAGACCGACGGTGGTGGATCGTGAGCTGTGGGGAGCCGCACGCGGTCGACTGTCGGAAGATCCTGGAAGCGGTCTACCTCTATCTTGACGGCGAGATCGATTTCGAGCACAAGCACCTGGTTCGTTCCCATCTGGACGAATGCTCCCCGTGCCTTCGGGAGTTCGGGGTGGAACACGAGGTGAAGCTGCTGGTGGCCCGCAGGTGCGGGGGGGAACGCGCACCCGAGTCGCTCCGGGAGAGCGTCCTGGAACGGCTGCGGGCCGCCCGTATCGACGCGGATACGGCGGAGTTCCGCGCCGAATAAGGACTGAACAAGACTGGAGCAAGGAGGTCGGCCGTGACGGCCGGCCGTCCGACCGGCGGTTAGGCTCTTGTGCCGTGCGTATCCTCGTCACCGGCGCGGCCGGTTTTATCGGTTCCACGGTCACTGACCGTATGCTCGCCGACGGCCATGATGTCGTCGGGGTCGACGATTTGTCCACCGGTCGACTTGAGAACCTCGGCCCCGCTCTGCGTGACCACCGGTTTTCCTTTGAGAAGGTGGATATCACGTCCACCGAGCTGCCCGGTGTCGTCGGGCGGGTCCGTCCCGACGTCGTCCTGCACCTGGCGGCCCAGATCGACGTGCGGGTGAGCGTCAGCGACCCACTGCTCGACGCCCGGCTGAACGTACTCGGCACGATCAACGTGCTGGAGGCGAGCCGGCTCGCCGGCGTCGGGAAGTTCGTCCACACCTCCTCCGGCGGCTCGATCTACGGGACGCCGCGGCACCTGCCGGTGGACGAGACCGTGCCGGTGGCTCCCGAGTCGCAGTACGCCGCGGGCAAGGCGGCCGGTGAGCTCTACCTGTCCGTGTACCGCTCCACATACGGGCTGGCCACGACGGCACTGGCGCTGGGGAACGTCTACGGCCCCCGCCAGGATCCGCACGGCGAGGCCGGGGTGGTGGCGATCTTCGGGACGGCGATGCTCGAGGGCCGCCCGACGAGGATCTTCGGTGACGGCACGACCACCCGTGACTACGTCTTCGTCGGCGATGTCGCGGACGCCTTCGCCCGGTCCGTCCCGCCGGATGCCGCCAACGGCGAACGCCTCAACATCGGCACCAGCACGCAGACGACCGTCCGGGACCTGCACCGCGCGATCGCGGGGATCGTCGGCGTGGCGGACGCCCCCGAGTTCGCCACGCCCCGGCCCGGTGAGCTGCAACGGATCGCGCTCGACATCGGCAGGGCGGCCCGGCTGGTCGGCTGGCGGCCCCAGGTCGACCTGGACAGCGGGCTGCGGCAGACAGTGCAGTGGCTGCGGACCCGTACCACCACCGGCTGACCAGCGCCTCTTCCCGGCACGTCCCCGCCGCCTGCCTGCCGCCGGGCGGCGGGTTCCACGATCGCCACCGGCCAGCCGCCGTTGTGTGCTGATCGCTGTGCGCCGGCAGCTGTGCGCCGGTCGCTGTGTTCCGGCTGGTTGTCGACCGGTTGTCCGCGCTCCTGATGGTTCGGGTTGTGGCCCGGTGGATTGTCACCGGGCCATTGCCGCTCCCGGCCGGTAGCTTCGCGGCCACGCGCGGGACGCGAACGGCGTCACAGATCCGTACGCGACAGATCCGTACGCGACAAATCCGTGACCGCCCGTGCCCGAGTTCGCCCGTGACCCGAAGAACATCACCCGCAGAACGCCAGGTGTCCGGATGGCTCAGGTGTTCGGGCGCTTGCCGTGGTTGGCCTTGCTCTTGGCACGTGCGCGCCGCTTGCGCTTCTTCTTCGCCACGTCGGGAACCTCCTTTCCGCTCCGGCCATCCTGCCAGACCCACGCCTTGGCCCCCGTCCACCACACCCCGCCCCGTCCATCCGCCGAGCGGGATCCCATCGTCGCCCACCGGTCACCCGGCTCGCCTGAACCGGCTCGCCTGAACGATGTGAATCGATGCCGCTGCCCCAGTGGCGAACTCACATCGTTCCACCGCCTGCCCGCTGATCGCGGCGGAGCCGTGGGCCGTCCGTTCCTTTTCCTTACCGGTCATCGGATGATCGGTAAGCCGTCGTGACGGCCGGCTCTTCCGCCAGGGGCTCCCGGGCGGTGGCGGAGCCGCTGTCCGGGGGGAGCCGGGATGCCAGGGTCCGGCGGGCCCGGACCGGCGCGACCGCGCCGAACATGCCGACGCCGGCGGCGATCAGGACGTCGCCGATGCCGACGACGGATCCCGCGCCGGGGAACGCCAGCGGGATCACGTCGGTGGCCGGGCGCAGGACGGTGTCGTCACCGCCCGGCGTGTGCCGGGCGGAGGCGTATATCTCGCTGGCGGGCACGCCGGCCCGTTCGGCCGCCCACAGCGACACCGGCATCTGACCGCCGTTGGCGAGGATCACCACGGTGTTCAGCGCGATCCCGGCCCACAGCAGGCCGACGCCGGGCAGCCGGGAGTTCGCCGCGGCGAACAGCACGACCGCCACCGTGGCCAGCGCCCACGAGACCGCGTGCAGGCCGGGGATGAGCCGGCCCGCGCTCAGGGCCGCGACCGTGGCCACGAACATCCACGGGCGTGCCACATAGATACGGACCAGAGCGTCCAGCGTGCCACCGCGGACCAGCCCGATGATGACACCGCCCACCAGGGCAAGCACAAGGAGAACGAACACACTCGTAGTGTGCGTTGTCCGCGGGGCCTTCGGCCGCAGGTGTGGCATTCCGGCATGTCCGGGTCGCCGCGGCCGGCTCTCCGCCGCCGTGCCCCGGCTGTGCCGCCTGGCTGTCCGTGCCGGCCGCCCACCCGTCCAGTGAAGATCGTTGACAGTTCCGGAGAGGGCCCGGGCCGGGAGTTGTTACCAGCGTGTCAAGAAATTGGGTGGATCGGTGCTCGAACAGGGGCTTTCTTTGTTGACGTGGCGCGCAGCGGTCGGGCGTCGACGCACACTACGCTCACGCTGTGCACATGTCCGCACCGGAGCAGGAACGCTCGGAACAGGGAAGGGGAGCCGTGGCCGAGGAAGTTCGGGCCGAGATGGTAGCCAACGTGTGGAAGGTCGTGGTCGGTGTCGGGGACACCGTGTCGGCCGGTGACACGCTGGTGATTCTCGACTCCATGAAGATGGAGATCCCGGTACTCAGCGAGGACGGCGGCCGGGTCGCCCAGATCGCGGTGCGGGAGGGGGACGTCGTTCAGGAGGGTGACCTGATCGCCCTCCTCGACCAGCTTCCGGTGGCCTGACCAGCCAGGTCCGCGACGAAGCGGGCCCGGGGGCGAGCGGGCCCGGGGGTCAGCCCGCGATCGTGCCGTGTTCGACGCAGCTGGCCGTCCAGCCGGTCGGGGTGATCTGGACGATCATCCGTCGTCGGCAGGTCCGGCAGAACCGTGGCGGTTCCAGCAGCCGGGCCTGGGCGCAGATGTCGTGCCCGCTGTCGGCCAGCGGCCGTCCGCACCGGTCGCAGAAGGCCGTCTCCGCCGCGCCGGGTGACCCAGGGAGCGGGCCGCGTCGGGCCTCCCCGACCGGCTGTGCCGGTCCGGGAGGCCCGACGGGAGCGGCAGAAGCGTGATCGGGCGGCCAGTGGCCTGCCGGCGCCCCGGGCGTGGGAGAAGCGTGATCGTTTCGCCTCTGACCCTCGGTAGTCATGGTTACGAGGGTAGAACATCGGGCGGCTCGGCCGACGTTCTGCCCGCGGCCGTTCTACCCGTCACCCGCCGGCCCGTCACCCGCCGCCACGGCTGGCCGCGGCGGCGCCGGCCTGCTCAGGTCCCGGCCGTCCCGGCCGTTCCGGGCTGCCACGGCCGGGACGGTCAGTGATCAGAACGTGGACTGCATGGACTTGATGGGCATCTTCAGGTCGGCAAGCATCTCCAGATCCGCCTCGGCGGGCCGTCCCAGCGTGGTGAGGTAGTTGCCGACGATGACCGCGTTGATGCCGCCGAGCATCCCGTCGACAGCGAGGTCACCGAGAGTGATCTCACGTCCGCCGGCGTAGCGCAGGATGGTGCGCGGCAGCGCGAGCCGGAACGCGGCGATGGTGCGCAGCGCCTCCTTCGGGCCGACCACCGGGAGATCGGCGAACGGTGTGCCCGGCCGCGGGTTGAGGAAGTTCAGCGGTACCTCGTCGGGCTCGAGCGCGGCGAGCTGGCCGGCGAGTTCGGCCTGCTGCTCCAGCGTCTCGCCGACCCCGATGATGGCGCCGCAGCACAGCTCCATGCCGGCGGCCCGCACCATCTCGCAGGTGTCCCACCGCTCCTGCCAGCTGTGCGTGGTCACGACCTGGGGGAAGTGCGAGCGCGCCGTCTCCAGGTTGTGGTTGTAGCGGTGGACGCCCATCGCGGCGAGCTCGTCCACCTGCTCCTGGGTGAGCATCCCGAGCGAGCAGGCGATGTTGATGTCGACGGCGGCACGGATCGCCTCGATCCCCGCCCGGACCTGGCTCATCAGGCGCTTGTCCGGGCCCCGGACGGCGGCGACGATGCAGAACTCGGTCGCGCCGGTCTCCCGGGTCGCCTTCGCGGCCTCGACCAGCGACGGGACGTCCAGCCAGACCGAGCGCACCGGTGAGTCGAACTTGCCGGACTGGGAGCAGAAGTGGCAGTCCTCCGGGCAGCCGCCGGTCTTGAGGCTGACGATCCCCTCGACCTCGACCTCCGGGCCGCACCAGCGCATCCGCACCTCGTGCGCCAGCGCCAGCGCCTCGCCGATCCGGTCGTCGTCGAGCCGCAGTACCTGGAGGGTCTGCTCGGCGGAGAGCCCCTGGCCACGCTCCAGCACCTGCTCGCGGGCGACCTGGAGGATGTCGGCGACCGGCGCGTTCCCTCCTGGGCTCCCGGCGGCCGTCGGCTGGTCGGCCGTCGGCCGGGTCGGTGTCGGCGGTTGCGTCGGCGGGGTCACGGGCACGGGCACGGTGGCTACTGACGGCGGCAAGGCGGTCTCCTGTGGTAGTTCGGTTACGGACCGTCGATTCGTCCGAGGATCCGGATGGCCCAGGTCCGTGAGGTCCCCGGGATGGTAGGCGGGCCGAGACAAGTCACGGTCTGTGGCTCTCTCGGAAGTCGTGGGCGTCGAAGGTGCCACCGAGGGCGGGCGCCAGGCAGACCCGGGCGGTGGCGCGGAACGCCGCGGCATCGGCGTGCCCCGCGCCCGCTGGCAGCGCTCCGGCGAGTGGGCGCGCGGCGAGCATCTCCATGTCCACGATGTTCGAGCGACAGGCGAGGTCGGGGGCGGCCGGCCAGGAGCCGATGACGAGCCCGGCGAGATCCAGCCCGCGGTTGGCCAGCGCCTCCAGGGTCAGCGCGGTGGTGTTGAGCGCGCCGAGCCCGGCCTCGCTGACCAGCAGCACCGGCGCGGCCAGCGTACGGGCGAGATCGGCGACAGTGCTGCCCTCGTCGTCGTAACGGACCAGCAGCCCGCCCGCGCCCTCCACCAGGACGAGCCGGTAGCGCTCGGCGAGCTCACCCACGTGCCGGGCGACGTCGGTGAGCTCCACCGGGGCACGCCGGTGCAGGCGGGCCGCGGCGGCCGGCGACAGCGCCGCCGGGAACCGGGCGTACTCGTACAGCCCCTCGACCCCGGACAGGGCGCGCACATGGTCGAGGTCGCCGGGCTCGCCGGGCTCGACACCGGTCTGGGCGGCCTTCACCACGGCGACGTCGACGCCCCGCTCCCGGGCGAGGGTGGCCACCGCGGCGGTGACGACCGTCTTCCCGACCCCCGTCCCGGTTCCTGTCACCACGAGAACCGTCATCCGGGACATCCGGGACAGCCGGGACGGCCGGGCGTGCCGATGGCCGCGGCGAAGGCGTCGGCGGCCCGGGCCAGGTCGGTGGCGGTGAGGTCGGCGCGGGCCGCGACCCGCAGCCGGCTCGTGCCCGGGGGCACGGTCGGAGGGCGGAAGCAGCCGACGGCCACCCCGTGCGCACGGCAGGTCTCCGCCGCCCGCACCGCGCGTTCCGGCTCGCCGAGGACGACCGACACGACCGCGCCGGCCGGCCGGGGCGCGCCGGTGAGGTCGGCCAGGTGGCGGGCGTGCCGTCGGACGTCGTCCGCGAGAGCCGGGGTCGCGGTGAGGATCCCGAGCGCGGCGAGCGCCGCGCCGGCGCAGGCCGGCGCCAGCCCGGTGTCGAAGATGAACGTGCGGGCGGTGTCGATGAGATGCGCGCGCACGGCCGGCGGGCCCAGCACGGCGCCGCCCTGGCTGCCCAGCGCCTTGGACAGGGTGATGGTGGCGACCACGTCCGGCTCGCCGGCGAGCCCGGCGTCCGCGAGCGCGCCCCGCCCGCCGGGGCCGACGACGCCGAGGCTGTGGGCCTCGTCCACGACCAGCAGCGCGCCGTGGGAGCGGGCGACCGTGTGCAGCGCGGCCAGCGGGGCCAGATCGCCGTCCGCGGAGAACACCGAGTCGGTGACCACGACGGCGTGCTGCCACGACCGTTCGGTCAGCGCCGCGTCGACCGCTGCGACGTCGGCGTGCGGCGCGATGACCACCTGCGCCCGGGACAGCCGACAGGCGTCCACCAGCGACGCGTGGTTACGCTCGTCCGAGACGATGAGGTCGTCGGGCCCGGTGAGCGAGGTGAGCACGCCCAGGTTGGCCGCGTACCCGGAGGCGAAGACCAGCGCCGAGGCGAAGCCGGTGTGTGCGGCCAGAGCGTCCTCAAGGTCGCCGTGCAGGGTGGTCGTCCCGGTGACCAGCCGGCTTCCGGTGGAGCCCGCGCCCCAGGTGCGCAGTGCCCGCACCCCGCCCTCGACCACCTCGGGGTGGCGGGACAGGCCCAGGTAGTCGTTGCCGGCCAGGTCCAGCGGGCGGGTGGGATCCCCGCCTGCCGGGTCGCCCGGCGTGCCTGAGCCGGGCGCGCGCGGGCGCACGACCCGGCGCAGCCCGGCTTCTTCCCGGCGCCGGGCATGGCCGTCCAGCCAGCCAAGCGGATCGGGGACCGCCTTGGTGGTATGCGGGTGCACACCAGGAAGCCTAGGTCAAAGGTGACGCGATCATGGTTTTCGTGTTGCCGGAGACACTGAAGTCGGCCCGCCGAAGGCAGCGCGATCATGTTTTCGCGCTGCCGGAGGCGCTGGAACCGGTCCCGCCGAAGGCAGTACGATCATGGTTTTCGTGTCGTCGGGAGAGTGACCGGATCATGGCGGTGCCGTGATCCGGGAAAGCTGATCGGGCACACGTGCTCCGAGCCGGCGCCGCGTCTGGCAATCTGCCTGCGTGGGAACGCTGGAGGACCTTCTACGCGAGAGTACCGATCTTGGTGCGGACGACATCGACCATCTGCACGCCCTGGTGGCCGACTGGGCGCTGTTGGCCGACCTGTCCTTCGCGGACCTGCTGCTGCTCGTGCCCAGCCGGGCCACGGCGGCTCGCGGCGGAGCCGGCCCGGGAGCCGAGTTCCTGGTGGTCGCGCAGGTGCGGCCGACCACCGGGCCGACGGCATACCACAACGACGAGGTCGGCAGCGTTGTGATCAACAGATGGGTGGTGCAGAACTCGTGGCGCGAGCACCGGATCGCCCGGGAGGGTGAGCCGGAGTGGGACGGCGGGGTGCCGGTGCGCACCGAGGCGATCCCGGTCCTGCACGCCGACCGGGTCATCGCCGTGCTGGCGCGGGACACCAACCTGGCCACCACCCGGACGCCGAGCGCGCTGGAGTCGGCGTACCTGCAGTGCGCGAACAACCTGGCGCTGATGATCGCCGAGGGGGCGTTCCCGTTCCGGGGCAGCAACGCCGAACTGCCCGAGGCGCCGCGCGTCGGTGACGGGATGCTGCGCCTGGACGGCTCGGGGAAGGTCATTTTCGCCAGTCCGAACGCGCTGTCGGCGTACCGCCGCCTCGGCTACACCGGCAACGTCACCGGTGAGGACCTGCGTTCGGTGCACCGGATGCTGAACCTGCCCGCGACCACGCCGGCCGTGTGGCACGCGATCGGGCGCCGCCGTCCGGTCGAGGTGGAGCTCGCGGTCGGGAGCACGGTGGTGCTGCTGCGCGCGATCCCGCTGTTTCCCGGCGCCACCCGTGAGGTGCTGGTCCTCGTCCGCGACGTCTCGGACCTGCGGCGCCGGGAGGCGCAGCTGCTGAGCAAGGACGCGACCATCCGCGAGATCCACCATCGGGTGAAGAACAACCTACAGACGGTAGCGGCCCTGTTGCGCCTGCAGATGCGCCGTACCAAGGTGGACGAGGCGCGCCTGGCGCTGCGGGAGTCGGTGCGGCGGGTGACCTCGATCGCGGTCGTGCACGAGACCCTTTCGCAGAGCCTCGGCGAGTCGGTGCCCTTCGACGAGATCGCTGACCAGATCACGTCGGTGACGGTGGACCTGGCTTCGACCGGGACCAGGGCGAGCACGACCCGCAGGGGATCGTTCGGCCAGCTGCCCGGTGAGCTCGCCACGCCGCTGGCACTTGTGCTTTCCGAGCTGCTGCAGAATGCCGTCGAACACGCGTTCGATGGTTCGGCCGGTTCGATCGAGCTACGGGTCCGGCGGTATCCCGACCGGCTGGACGTGGTGGTCGCCGACAACGGTGCCGGGCTGCCCGAGGACTTCCAGCTGGAGCACTCGCCCCGGCTCGGCCTGCAGATCGTGCGCCAGCTTGTCCTCGGTGAGATGCAGGGAGCGATCCGCCTCCAGGCGGGTGCGGAGCGCGGTACCGAGGCCCTGCTCTCCATCCCGCTGCGCGACTGAAAAAATTTTTCCAAGATCGGTGTTATGAGGACCGTCGAGGTGGGTACAGCACCACCGTGCCTGGCGCCGTCCCACCCCGTCCTGGCCTGTCGTTTTCTGCCATTTCAACACCGGTCCAGCGAGTGCCGTCGGCTTCGCTGGCAAACGACGCGGACACGGACAGAAGCAGCTCCAAGGCACACGACAGCATCCCGGTGGCCCATACCTCATGGCATGGCCATCTGGGAAGTCGCCGTCCGGCTCGAGCTGGGGTGGTGCCTGCGGGTACTGCTCAGGCGGTGCGGACGCGGGTGCGCGCGGGGCGCTTGAGCGCTCGGCGTTCATCCTCGCTCAGACCGCCCCAGACCCCGGAGTCCTGCCCGGTGTCAAGAGCCCAGCTCAAGCAATCACTTGTCACGGCGCACCGCCGGCAGACGGCCTTTGCTTCTTCGACCTGGCGTTCAGCCGGACCGGTAGTACCGATCGGGAAGAAGAGCTCGGGATCCTCGTCGCGACAGAGCGCTCTGTGGCGCCAGTCCATGCGTACAACTCCCTCTCTCGTCTCGAGCCACACTGCACGTGAGACGCTTTACGAGCCGCCACGGTTGTGTCGCACTTTCCGGCCGCCAAACGGCTGCCGGGCCCGCGCGGCTTCTCGATCTTTCGACCGGATGCACCGTCGCGTGTGAACCCGAGGTGTATGGGGTCATCCACCTCGGACATTCGCCACCCTCCCACCGCAACTGGCATGGGCGCAAGGACCTGCAAGTGGCTTCCCACCCCTTACCGACCCCTGACCACCCGGTTTCGTCCGTTAGAGACACAGGTGGACCACTCTTTGCGGCGGATCGGACGACGGTGACACACAGACCGTCCTAGTACCGCCAACTCAGGGAACACGCACGCCTGGCAGAGCCAGGACGGCATGCCGAATTGGCATTCGCGGTTGTCACCCCGGGTTTCTCGCGCGGTTCCCGGGCCCGGAGCCTTCCGGATCTCCGACCGGCTTCCGGCCCGCGGGCGGGCCAGGCAGTGATCACGCACTTCCGGCGTTCCGACGCATCCGGCCTCGCCAGCCCTGGCGTTACCGGGGGCGCGGCCGTGATGGCATCGTTGGCGCATGCAGGTTCTTGGTCACCGCGGTAGCCGGGTCCCCGGTCCGGAGAACACCGCTGAGGCGGTGGACGCCGCGTTGCGCGCTGGCGCCGATGGTATCGAAGTGGACGTACGGCGCAGCGCCGACGGGGATCTGGTCTGCGTGCACGATCCCCGGCTGCCGGGGCGGCTGACCGGCCGGGCCGTGATCCGCCGGACGACCCGCGAGCTCACCGGTCTGGGCGTGCCCACCCTGACCGACATCCTCGACGCCTGGGACGGCCGTGGCCGCCTCGTTCTCGAGGTCAAGAACCAGCCGGGCCAGCCCGACTTCGACGCCCCCCGGGAACGGACCGCCCGGGCCCTGGTCGAGCTCCTGCGCTCCCGCGGGCTCACCCGGGCCGCCGACGGCGCGTCCGGGGCGGTGACCGTCTCCTCGTTCGACTGGTTCGCGATCGAGGCGGTACGCGACGCCGGGATCGGCGTGCCCACCGCGTTCCTCACCATGCCGCGGATGTCGGCCAGCGGCGGCATCGCCTACGTGCGCTCCGCCGGCCATCAGGAGCTGCACGCCCACATCTCCTCGGTGCTCGGCTCCCCGGACGTGCCCGAACGGGCCCGGGCGGCCGGCGTGGGCCTGGTGACCTGGACGGTCACCTCGGTGCGGGAGGCCGACCGGCTGCGGGCCGCCGGTGTGGACGGGGTGATCTGCGACGACCCGGCCGAGGTCGTCCGAGGGCTCGGCCGGGGAGCGGCCTGAGCGGGCGCCCGACGGCAGCGAGCCGGCAACCCCTCGACCAGGGGGCTCCCCGCCCGTTCCCGGCTCCGGCTCCGGCTCTCGGGCGGGCGCTCGCGTCCGGCTCAGGCGATGACGGGCGCTCAGCCGATGACGCGCAGCGCCCTCGGCTCGGACCGCAGCGTCACCCGGGTCTGCGGGCCGATGTACTCGCCGTCCATCTGGAACGGCAGCTCGCGCGCGGCCGTCAACGTGATCGTGCGCTGGTCGTGCAGCGTGTAGACGTTCTTGCCGTGGGGGCCCCGGGCGCTGTGCAGCATCTGCAGGCCGGCGTGGGCCGTGCGCGCGAGCGTCGGCCGGTACAGGCCGAGAAGGTCCAGGCCGGTGTCGAACGAGGCCGCCGGGCAGGCGCGTACCAGCTGGGAGTCGAAATACGTCCAGGGCGTCGTGTTGCACACCACGGCGGCCTGGACGGTGTCCGGCCGCGCGGCGCCCGGGCCGGCCACGTCGACGGCCGCCCCGGCGGCCCCGGCCGCCTGGCCCGGTTCGCCGGTGGTGATGGTGATGGGCGGGCGCCGGCGCCCCGCGCCGCGGACGAAATGCCCGAGCGCCGAGCGCAGGTACAGCCCCGGGGTGTTGCGGCGCCCGTGTACCCGCTTGCGCTCCACCCGTTCGACCACGGCCGCGTCCACGCCGAGGCCGGCGCAGAACATGAACCACCGGGACTGGCTGGTGCCCGACCGGCTGGTGAAGGTGGCGTGCCCGAGGCCGATCCGGCGGCTGCGCCCTTCGCGCAGTGCCTCCAGGAGCTCCCCGGTGGCCTCCACCGGGGAGGCGGAGTAGCCGAGCGCGCGGGCGAAGACGTTGGTGCTCCCACCGGGCACCACGGCCAGTGCCGGTGCGCCCGGGACCGGACCCGCCCGCAGGAGGCCGTTGGCGATCTCGTTGACCGTGCCGTCGCCGCCGAAGGCGACGACGAGGTCGACACCGGCGTCGGTGGCGCGCTCGGCGAGCTCGATGGCG
>NZ_CEVIVC010000019.1:32745-37350 GCF_982290645.1 Protofrankia sp. CiP1_Cm_nod4 | reverse complement strand
GGGCACTGACCAGGACATCCCGGACGCGCTGGGTCGTAGCCGTGGCGAGGGGGTTAACGACCAGCAGCGTACGCATGATGTCTACGTTAGCGGTTCAAGGCTTTCCAGGCGTCACGACGTAATTCTTGCCACCGGTGGAATCCCCGCCACCGGTGGAATCCCGCCGGCGGACATCCGCGTCTCCTCCACATCTCGACCCGCGTGTCCACCCGCATGTCGTGGTGGGGCCCGTCAGGCATACCCACCGGGCTTACGCGGCCGTGGAGAACACGTACTGTCGGCGTGTGGGTTCCAGGGCTGGATCCGAGCGGATCGTGCCGGCGCCGGCGGGCGGTCCGCAACATGACAACGCCTGGCGTGCTGCCCGGCGTGCCGTACACGCGTTGCGGGCCGCCGCGGTGCTGCTGGCCGCCGAAGGACTGTTACTTGTCTGCCTCGGCGTCTTCCTGGTGGTGCGGGGTTTCGGCGCGGATACCGACGACCGGGGCCGGGCCGAGCTCGGCGGCCTGTTCGCCGTTGTTGCCGGGGTCGTCCTGTGGCTGCTCACGTGGGCGTTGCTCGCGCGTCGGCAGTGGGCCCGTTCCCCGCTTGTCGTTGTTCAGATTTTGTGTATTCCGGTTGCTGTTGGCCTTCTGCAGGCCCATCGCTATGGCGAGGGCATCCCACTGGTCGCGGTCCCGGTCGGGGTGCTGGTGCTGATCGGTGTCTCCGGTGCCTACCGCCCACACCAGCCCACGGGCCCGGGTGACTCCTCCGGATGACCCGGCCCGCGCTGGCCACGAGCTGGTACGGCCGGGCCGCCACCACGCCCCGCCGGGGGCCCTGCCTCGGATGCCCACAGCCGGAGGATAGGGCCGGGCGGGCCCGCCCGGCCGCGCGGTGCGGGGCCCGTCAGGTGTCGTCCAGCAGGCCGCGGCGCAGCTGGGCCAGTGTGCGGGCGAGCAGCCGCGAGACGTGCATCTGGGAGATCCCGAGCTCGGTGGCAATCTGCGACTGGGTCATGTTGCCGAAGAACCGCAGCAGCAGGATGCGCTTCTCCCGTGGGGGCAGCTTTTCCAGCAGCGGCTTGAGTGACTCCCGGTACTCGACCCCCTCGAGGGACTCGTCCTGGACGCCCAGGGTGTCGGCCACCGCCGGGGCCTCGTCGTCGCCGGAGTCCGGCGCGTCCAGGGAGACCGCCGAGTAGGCGTTGGCGGACTCCAGGCCCTCCAGCACCTCCTCCTCGCTCATCTGGAGATGGGCCGCGATCTCGCTGACCGTCGGTGAGCGGCCGAGCGTCTGGGACAGCTCCGAGGTGGCCTTGGTCAGCGACAGCTTGAGCTCCTGGAGCCGCCGCGGGACCCGGATCGCCCAGCCCTTGTCCCGGAAGTGCCGTTTGATCTCGCCGACGATCGTCGGGGTCGCGTAGGTGGAGAACTCCACACCGCGCTCGGGATCGAAACGGTCCACCGACTTGATCAGACCGATCGTCGCCACCTGGGTCAGGTCGTCCAGGGGCTCGCCGCGGTTGCGGAAACGGCGCGCGAGGTACTCGACGAGTGGCAGGTGCATCCGGACGAGCTGGTCACGGATCTCGGCCCGCCGCTGGTCCCCCTCGGGAAGGGCGACCAGCTGGGTGAACAGCTCCCGGGCGCGTACCCGGTCGTTGGTCTCACCGGGATGGCCGTGGCCACGGCCGTGGTGACCGGCGTCGGGGCCGTGGCCGTGGTGACCGGCGTCGGGGCCAGGGCCGGCATGGTCGTGGTCATGCTCGGGACCGTGGCCGGGACGGCCCTGGGCCGCGACCGTCGCCTGCCTGGGGGCGGGGTCCGTCACCGACGTGCCGGGCGGCGTCTCGTCCGTGGCCTCCTCGTCCGCGGCGAGGAAAAGATCGTGGCTGTTGTCGAGGAAGGCCTTCGAGCGTTGCCTGGTCGTGGCCACGGCGTCCTGAAACGGTCGGGTACGCCCTGCGGTCACGGCGTGCCCACCGGCCCGCTGGCCGGCGCGCCGGCGTTCTCGGTCCATGGCGTCACAGGGGATGGTGCCACGGGGGATGGCGTCGTGGCGGCCGGTGCCGTGGGCGCTGGTGTCCTGGGTGCCGCGGCCCGGGGACTGTGGATGTGTTCCTCGGGTATCCCGCGCCGCTTGCGTAGCACGATGGTGACCCGCGAGTCCGCGTCCACGGCGGAGGACACCTCGTCGGCCAGCGCGGTCAGGACCGTCCAGGCGAACGTCTCGATGGACGGTGGCTCGCCGTCCAGGCTGAGCACCGTGACCGAGACGTCGATGACGCCGGGGGAGAGCTCGAAGGTGCATTCCAGAGCCGAGCCGGGGACGGCTGACAGCAGCAGCAGCGCGCACGCCTCGTCGACGGCGATCCGCAGGTCCTCGATGTCGTCGAGGGTGAAGTCCGCGCGGGCCGCCAGCGACGCCGTGGCGGTCCGCAGGACCGACAGATAGGCACTCGCGGCGGGCAGGGTCAGCTGGACGACGTCTCGCAGCCGTCCGCCGGGGACTCCCGCCCCGGGGACACCGCCCTGACCGCTGGTGGTTTCGGTCCTCGGCGTTGTGTCCACGGTGTTACCCCCTTGAGTGCCTTCTTGAGTGCCTTGCGGTTCCGTATTCCATCTGATCTCTTGACCCCCACCTGGGCAGCGGTTGTGCCGGTCGAGGCTGGAGACGTCCGCGCCCAGCTCATGCCACGTGAAGACCACCGTACCCAGTGCCGAGGCGCCACCGCAGGTCGGGTGATCGATTCTGCGGATTGTGTGGGTGATGCCGACTACGTCCCATCGCCGTTCGGGGATGCTCCCGCCCGCCGGCTCCGGCCGGAGCCGAGATTATGATCAATACTGGTTATGAGCTGGTTATGATCAGTGCTGTCAGCCGTGACGCGCAGGGCCCGGCTCCCCGGGCCGCCGGCGGGCCGGGAACAGGCGGGACGCTGTTGCCGGTCATGCTGTCCGCGGCGCCGCGGTCCCCCGGGTTCCCGGATCCCTGCGCGGAGGCCGTGCGGCCGTGGTACCTATGCGGCCTTGGTCTCCCAGAAGATCGTGGAGATCCGCTCGATGAGGTCGAGCAGCTTCTGCCCGTCGACCGGGTCGACCGAGCCCTTGGCGCCGGCCGCCCCGGCCGCCTTGGTGGCCTGCCAGAACAGGTCGTGGAGCTCGGGGTACTTCTCCAGGTGGTTGGGCTTGAAGTAGTCGGTCCACAGCACCCACAGGTGCTGCTTGACCAGGTCCGCCCGCTCCTCCTTGATGGCCAGGGCGCGCGCGCGGAAGGCCGGGTCGTCGTTGCTCTGGTACTTCTCCTGGATCGCCTTCACGGACTGCGCTTCGATCTTCGCCTGGGCCGGGTCGTAGACGCCACAGGGCAGATCGCAGTGGGCGCTGACCGTTGTCTTCGGACGTAGGAGGCTCATGCTGCCGTCCTTTCTCGTCTCGTTGGACGTCCTGGGGCAACTCTCGGGTGGGCACGCATGCCGCCTGACCGGAGGGCCGGGATGCCGCGGGCGCGCCCCAGCGGCCCTCGGAGGTGCTCCGGCCTCGGACGGTGTCGATGCATGGCTCCACCTTGTGGCAACTTACCCGGGTGAGCCGACATGTTGCCGTGCGGATGGTCTCCGTCAGCGGCCGCTCCATGGCGCCGACGCTGCGGGACGGGGACGCGTGCGTGGTGCTGTGGGGCCTGCCACCACGGGTGGGTGACGTGGTCGTCGCGCGGCTGCCCGGCCGTGGGCTCGGGGTGAAGCGGGCCGCCTTCGTCGAGCCGGACGGGTCGTGGTGGCTGCGGTCCGACAACGTGGCGGCCGGCACCGACAGTGCGACGTTCGGCGCGGTCCCGGCCGCGGACGTGCTGGGCCGGGTGATCGCCCGCTACTGGCCGCGGCCCGCCTGGATCCGCAGGGTCTCGTAGTAGGCCGTGCACGCGCTGTAGGACGGCAGCAGGCCGGCGGCCTCCGCCTCCTTCAGCGACGGGGCCCGCGCGTCCTTCTCGGACAGCAGCGGGGTCACATCCCGCGGCCAGGGCAGCGCCAGGTCGGGATCGAGCGGGTCGATGCCGTACTCGCGGGCGGGGTTGTACGATGTCGAACATATGTACGATATCGCCGCGTTCTCGGTGAGCGCCATGAAGGAGTGGCCGAGTCCTTCGGCGAGGTAGAGGCCCTTGCGGTCCACGTCGTCGAGCAGCACCGCCTGGTGTGTCCCGTACGTCGGCGAACCGAGCCGGATGTCGACCACACAGTCGAGGACCCGGCCCTGGACGCAGGAGACGTACTTGGCCTGGCTGGGCGGCACGGCGGCGTAGTGGATGCCGCGCAGCGTCCCGCGCCGGCTCACGCTGTGGTTCGCCTGGGCGAGGCTGAGCGGGTGGCCGACCACCTCGGTCACGGTTTCGGACCGGTACCACTCCAGGAAGGTGCCCCGGTCGTCGGTGTGCTGGCGGGGGGTGAACACCCAGGCGCCGGCTATCTCGAGTTCATGAACCTCCACGAACGCGCACCGTACCCGGTAACGACGCCCCGTGGGGGCTTCCCGGGAGCCAATGCGGCCCTACCTGACAGGTGGGCATCACCCGGCAGGCGGGCATCCCGGCGGCGCGCGAGGAGCACGCCGGCCACCGGTG
>NZ_CEVIVC010000019.1:24616-32662 GCF_982290645.1 Protofrankia sp. CiP1_Cm_nod4 | reverse complement strand
ACCATCATTGATCGCCGCTGGTCACCGGTGGTCCATGTCTGTTCCGGTATCGATCCATTGGTGTTCCGGTACGCCGTGCCGGCCGCAAAAACTATTCGGGACGCCCGGGGCACGCGCATGCTTCAGTCGAGGATATGGGGGTGTCCGCGGAGGAGGCGGCGGGGCCCGCGTGTCATATTGGACGGCATCCCCGGGCGATCCCCGGCCTTGCCGTCCACGCCTCCCACCCGTCGAGGCATCTCGTCCGAGGGAGTAGTGATGACTGCCACAACCGACCATTCCGTCAACCAGCTCGTTCCTGATGCGCCGGGGCATCTGCCGCCGGCCGTGCCCCAGCCTGCCGTCGCGCCGGACGGGCCGGGGCCGCTGGCCCGCGACACCGACCCCGTGTTCGCCCTGCACCAGGGTGGCAAGATCGGCGTTGCGCTGACCGTCCCGCTGAACGACCGGGAGGATCTTTCGCGCGCCTACACCCCCGGGGTCGCGCGGGTCTGCACGGCCATCGCGGACGAGCCGGGCCTGGCGGACGACTTCACCTGGCGGTCGAACGTCGTCGCGGTGGTGACCGACGGCACCGCCGTGCTGGGGCTCGGCAACATCGGCCCGGCCGCGGCCCTGCCGGTCATGGAGGGCAAGGCTGCGCTGTTCAAGCAGTTCGCCGGGGTGGACGCGGTCCCGATCTGCCTGGACTGCACCGACGCCGAGCAGATCGTGGAGACGGTGGCCCGGCTGGCGCCCAGTTTCGGCGGCATCAACCTGGAGGACATCTCCGCGCCGCGCTGCTTCGCCATCGAACGGCTGCTCCAGGACCGTCTCGACATCCCGGTCTTCCACGACGACCAGCACGGGACGGCGATCGTGGCGCTCGCCGCGCTGGAGAACGCGGCGCGGCTGACCGGCCGGCGGCTGGCCGACCTGCGGGCGGTGGTCTCCGGCGCGGGCGCCGCGGGCCTGGCGGTCACCCGCATCCTGCTCGCCGCCGGCATCGGGGACATCGCGGTCGGTGACAGCCGGGGGATCCTGCACCAGGGCCGGGCCGGCCTCACCCCGGTCAAGGCGGAGATCGCGGCGGTGACCAACCGGGCCGGGCTCACCGGCTCGATCAACGCCGCGCTGGCCGGGGCGGACGTCTTCCTCGGCCTGTCCTCGGGCACCGTGCCCGAGGATGCCGTGGCCTCGATGGCGCCGGACTCGATCGTGTTCGCGATGGCGAACCCCAACCCCGAGGTCGACCCGGAGGTCGCGCGCCGGCACGCCCGGATCGTCGCCACCGGGCGCAGCGACTACCCGAACCAGATCAACAACGTGCTGGCCTTCCCCGGTGTGTTCCGCGGGGCACTGGACGTGCGCGCGAGCCGGATCACCGAGTCGATGAAGCTGGCGGCGGCGGACGCGCTCGCCGGTGTGATCGCGGACGAGCTGACCGAGCAGCACGTCATCCCGAGCGTTTTCGACGGCCGGGTGGCGCCGGCGGTCGCCGCCGCGGTGGCCCGCCAGGCGCACGCCGACGGGGTCGCACGCCGGTAGGCATCCGGGTAGCTACCGTGGCGCCGCTGGTGGACGCGCTGCCAGCGGCGCGGCCGGCGGTCGTACCGCGCGGCGGCGTTCGCGCGACGGCCTCGGACGGGTGGGCCAGGCCGTGGCCGCAGCGGGCCGTGGCCCGAGCTGGCTGCGACCGCAGCGGGCCGTGGTCAGACTCGGCCGCAGCCGGGGCACTGCCGGTTCTCGGACGCCTCCGCCAGCGGCCGCAGCGTCCCGCATCCCTTGTAGGTGCAGGAGACGAAGTCCGTCACGGAAACGACGATCGTGGTGCCGCCGGCGTGAGCGGCTGGCGCGGGATCGGCCACCGACACGGGTATCCGCTGTTTCCGGCGGAACCACCGGGACACACCCGAGCTGGGCTCCTGCACCCGCCTGTGTGTCGTCACGTTGAAGAGTGGAGCACAGCCGCCCTTGCCGTGCGACGCAGGCGGTGTAGTGCACATGGTTTTTCATGTGTGCGTAGTTATTTGGTAGTTTATTTGTTGTTTTTCTGATGGATGTGGATGGGGAAATTCTGACTGCTCTTCCGGGTCGGTTCCTCCCGGTCGATGTGATCACGAGCGTCACGTCAGCTGTGGCTTTACTGTTGATTGGTGCTCGCTGTCGCCGCTGTGTCCCTGAACGCCGACGATCCCCTCTCCGGTCTGGATGTCGGTGAGCAGGCCGCCCCCGACGTCCCCGACGGCTGGACGACCGTGTCCGTCCGGGCCGCGACGCTCAACCATCATGATCTTTTCAGTCTGCGCGGGGTTGGGCTGCCCACGGAGCGGCTGCCGATGATCCTCGGCTGCGACGCGGCCGGGGTGAGCGCGGACGGCGACGAGGTGATCGTCCACGCGGTCATCGGTGACCCGGCCGCCGGCGGCGGGGACGAGACCCTCGACCCGCGGCGGACGCTGCTGTCGGAGCTGTACCCCGGCACCCTGGCCGAGACGGTGGCGGTACCGCGGCGCAACCTGGTGCCCAAGCCGCCCTCGCTGTCGTTCGAGGAGGCCGCCTGCCTGCCCACCGCGTGGCTGACGGCCTACCGGATGGTCGTCCACCGGTCCGCCCTGCCGGCCGCCGGCGGCGGCACGCTGCTGGTGCAGGGCGCCGGCGGCGGGGTGTCCACGGCCGCGATCATCCTTGGGAAGGCCGCCGGCCACACCGTTCTCGTCACCTCCAGGGACGCCGCCAAGCGGGAGCTGGCACTGAAGATCGGTGCGGACGAGGCGTTCGAGCCCGGCGCTCGGCTGCCGGTCAAGGCCGACGCGGTGATCGAGACCGTGGGGGCGGCGACCTGGGGGCACTCCCTGCGGGCGCTGCGGCCCGGCGGCCGGATCGTCTGCTCGGGCACGACCACCGGCGCCAACCCGCCGGCCGAGCTCAACCGGCTGTTCTTCCTCCAGCTCTCCGTCGTCGGCTCCACCATGGGCACCCGGGACGAGCTGGCCGAGCTCGCCGCCTTCATCGACCGGACCGGGGTCCGTCCGATCATCAACGACGTCCGTCCGCTCGCCGACGCCCGCGCGTCGTTCGAGAAACTCGCCCGCGGGGACGTCTTCGGCAAGCTCGTCCTCACCGTCTGAGCTGCCTGACCGTCTGAGCTGCCTGGATCATTTGCGTCCGCCCGGAACAGGCGAAAAACGGCACGCGAAAAGGCGGGTATGGGCCGAAACCGGTCCGTACCCGCCTTTTCTTTTTCTTTCGGCCGCCCGGTTCAGTCGTCCAGGTCGTCGAGGCGGGCCAGGTAGGTGGCCAGCTCCTCGACCGCGTCCTCGTACTGGGGATGCAGGTCGACGAACGTGCGCAGCTGGTCGGCGAGCCAGTCGAGCGTCACGGACTCCTCACCGCGACGCTGCGACAGCTCCTCGACACCCCGGTCGGTGAAATACACCGCGTACCCCGCCCCACACTGAGATGACAGTCCTGGAGATGACAGCCCTGCTGGGATGAGAAAGAAGGCTACCCGGCGAACGCGTCCTCGAGCAGCTTCGCCTGCTCCTTCTCATGCCGCGAGGAGGAACCGGAGGCCGGCGCGGCCGACGCGTTGCGGGAGGCCCGGCGCAGCACCAGGCCGGCGGGCAACGCCGCCGGCAGGTGGATGGCCATGTGCGGGTAGGCACCCTGGTTGGCGGGTTCCTCCTGCACCCAGATCACCTCGGTGAGGTCCGGGTAGGCCGCCAGCACCGTGCGCAGCTCCTCGACCGGGGTCGGGTAGAGCTGCTCGACGCGGACGAGCGCGGTGTCGGTGATCTCCTGCTTGGCCCGCGTGGCCAGCAGGTCGTAGTAGACCTTCCCACTGGACAGCAGCACCCGGCGGATGCCGGCGCGGTCACCGACAGTCGCGTCGTCGATGACCGGCAGCCACGACCCGCCGGTCAGCTCCTCGACCGTCGACGTCGCCGCCTTCAGCCGCAGCATCGACTTGGGGGTGAAGACGACCAGCGGGCGGCGCACCGGCGAGAGTGCCTGCCGGCGCAGCAGGTGGAAGTAGCTCGCCGGGCTGGACGGGGCCGAGACCAGCATGTTGTTCTCGGCGCACAGGCTGAGGAACCGCTCGATCCGCGCCGAGGAGTGGTCCGGTCCCTGCCCCTCGTAGCCGTGCGGGAGCAGCAGGCCGACCGCGCTGCGCTGCCCCCACTTGGCCTCGCCCGCCGCGATGAACTCGTCGATGATCGACTGTGCGCCGTTGACGAAGTCGCCGAACTGGGCCTCCCACAGCACGAGCGCGTCCGGCCGGGCCACCGAGTAGCCGTACTCGAAGCCCATCGCGGCGAACTCGGACAGCAGCGAGTCGTGGACGTAGAAGGTGCCGGCGCCCGGCTCGGCCTCCAGCGACTTCAGCGGCGAGTACTCCTCGGCGGTGTGCCGGTCGACCAGGACGGCGTGCCGCTGGCCGAAGGTGCCGCGCCGGCTGTCCTGCCCGGCGAGGCGGATGGGCCGCCCGTCCAGCAGGATCGAGCCGAACGCGATGGTCTCGGCGCATGCCCAGTCGATCGCCCCGGTGGCGACCATCTGGGCCCGTCGCTCGAGCTGCGGGCGCAGCCTCGGGTGGACGGTGAACCCCTCCGGCAGCGTGGTCTGGGTGTCGATGACCTTCTTGACGACGTCCAGCGACACGGCGGTGGACACCGCGGCCGCGGCGGCGGCTTCCGCCGGGGTCGTCACCAGCAGGGGCTGGCCGGCCGGCCGGCTGGTGGTGTCACGGGTTTCCGCGAACGCCTTCTCCAGCTGCGCCGAGTAGTTCTTCATGGCCTGCTCGGCCTCGGCCGGGGTGATGTCGCCGCGGCCGATCAGCGCCTCGGTGTAGAGCTTGCGCACCGACCGCTTCGTGGCGATGGTGTCGTACATCAGCGGCTGGGTGAACGACGGCTCGTCCATCTCGTTGTGGCCGCGCCGCCGGTAGCACACCATGTCGATCACGACGTCCTTGTGGAACGCCTGCCGGAACTCGAAGGCCAGCCGCGCGACGCGCACACACGCCTCGGGGTCGTCCCCGTTGACGTGGAAGATCGGCGCCTGCACCATCCGGGCGACGTCGGTGGCGTACACCGACGACCGGCTGGAGACCGGCGAGGTCGTGAACCCGACCTGGTTGTTGATGACGAGGTGCACGGTGCCGCCGGTGCGGTAGCCGCGCAGCTGGGAGAGGTTCAGCGTCTCGGCGACCACGCCCTGGCCGGCGAAGGCGGCGTCCCCGTGGATGAGCACGGGCAGGACGGTGAAGCCCTCCGGGCCCTTGTTGAGCAGGTCCTGTCTGGCGCGGACGACACCTTCGAGCACCGGGTCGACCGCCTCCAGGTGGGAGGGGTTGGACACCAGGGAGACCGCCACCTCGCGGCCGTCGGGGACGGTGTAGACACCCTCGGCGCCGAGGTGGTACTTGACGTCACCCGAGCCGTGCGCGGTCTGCGGGTCGACGTACCCCTCGAACTCGGCGAAGATCTGCCGGTAGGACTTGCCGATGATGTTCGCCAGGACGTTGAGGCGGCCGCGGTGGGCCATCCCGAAGGCGACCTCGTCCATGCCGGCATCGGCGGCCCGCTGCAGGACCTCGTCCAGCAGCGGGATCGCCGACTCCCCGCCTTCGAGGGAGAAACGCCGCTGCCCGACGTACTTGGTCTGCAGGAAGGACTCGAACGCCTCGGCCGCGCCCAGCCGCTCGAGGACGTGCAGCTGCTCGGCGGGGTCGGGGCGCTCGGCGGAACGCTCGACCCGCTGCTGGATCCAGACCCGCTCGTCCGGCTCCTGGATGTGCATGTACTCGATGCCGACCCGGCGGCAGTACGAATCCCGCAGGACGCCCAGAATGTCGCGCAGGGTCATCGTCCGCTGGCCGGCGAAGCCGTCGACGGGGAACTCGCGGTCGAGGTCCCACAGGGTCAGCCCGTGGCTGATGATGTCGAGGTCGGGGTGGCTGCGGATGGCGAACTCGAGCGGGTTGGTGTCGGCCATCAGGTGGCCGCGGACCCGGTAGGCGTGGATCAGCTCCAGCACCCGGGTGCCGTGGTCGAGATCGCCCTCGTGGGACGAGGTGATGTCGGCGACCCACTGCACCGGCTCGTACGGGACGCGCAGCGAGCGGAAGACCTCCTCGTAGAAGTCGTCCGCCCCCAGCAGCAGCTGGTGGATGCGGCGCAGGTACTCGCCGGACTGCGCACCCTGGATGATCCGGTGGTCGTACGTGCTGGTCAGCGTAATGATCTTTGAGACGGCCAGTCTCGACAGGGTCTCCTGGGAGGCGCCCTGGAACTCGGCCGGGTACTCCATCGCGCCGACCCCGATGATCGTCCCCTGGCCCTGCATCAGGCGGGGTACCGAGTGCACGGTGCCGATACCGCCGGGGTTGGTCAGCGTGATCGTCACGTCGGTGAAGTCGTCCGCCGTGATCTTGTTTGTCCGGGCGCGCCGGACGAGGTCCTCGTAGGTGAGCCAGAACTGGCTGAAGTCCAGCGTCTCGGCCTGCTTGATCGCGGCGACGACGAGCTGGCGCGAGGAGCCCTTGACCAGGTCGATGGCGATGCCCAGGTTGACGTGTTCCGGCGTGACCAGGGCGGGCTTGCCGCCGGCCTCGGTGTAGGAGGAGTTCATCACCGGCGCGGCCTGCAGCGCCTTGACCATGGCGTAGCCGATCAGGTGCGTGAACGACACCTTGCCGCCGCGGGAACGGGCCAGATGCCGGTTGATGACGATCCGGTTGTCCGCGAGGAGCTTGGCGGGCACCGCCCGCACCGACGTCGCGGTGGGGACGTGCAGTGACGTCTCCATGTTCGCGACGACGCGCGCGGCGGCGCCTCGCAGCGGTGACGTCGAGGCACCGCCGCCCGCGGCGGAAGCGCTCTGGCCGGCCGCTGGTGCGGCCGTTGCCGCCGGCGTGCCGGCCGCGGGGACCGCGGGAGCCACCGGCGCCACGGGAGCCGCGGGAGCCGCGGGAGCCGCGGGTGCCGCGGGAGCCACCGGCGCCGCGGCGGCCGGCGCGGGGGCCGGCCGGTCGGTCGGGGCCGCGCCAGGGATACCGTCCGCGGCCGGTACTGCACCGTCGGCGATGGCTGGCGGGACGGATCTCGCCGTGCCTGGCTGGCCGTTGACACCCTCTGGCCGGTAGTCGGAGAGGAACTCGCGCCACTGTGGCGAGACGCTCTCCGGATCGGCGAGGTATTGCTGGTAGATCTCGAATACCAGCCACTCGTTGGGGCCGAAGTCGGGGCCGGATTCGGGTACCGTCGGTGCTGTCACGGGGGCGTTCCCCTCTATCCACCTTCTGCTGGGGCCCGAGGCGCGGGCCCTTCCGCTGCCGTGTAATCAGGCTACTCGTCACCTTCACCTGGATGTGTCTGAAGGTCGTGGCCCGTGATCCGGGCCACGGGCGATCCAAACAGCCGTAGTTCGTGAATTGTGTCACTGTTGGTCGGATGTTCTGGCGGCCGTGACTTACATGTGAGTTACGGGTAGTGTCTCTGCTATTACTTCTGGTGTCCATCTCAGGCGATGGCATGTGTTGTCCATCCCGGGTGGCTGGGAGCGGGCCGCCGCGACATGCCAGGATCGCCACGTGGTGGTGTGGCTCGGCGTCGATGTGGGTGGGACCTTCACCGATCTCGTCGCGGTCGACGACGACGGTCGGATGCTCTTCGGGAAGGTGCCCTCGGTGCCCGCCGACCCGTCCGAAGCGGTGCTCGACGCCGTCCGCGGAGCCGGTCTTGCCGGCTCCGGTACCGGCCGGGACGGGGCCGCCGGTGCTGTCGAACGGTTCGCCCACGGCACCACCGTCGCGACGAACGCCCTGCTCGAGCGGCGCGGGGCGCGGACAGCCCTGGTGACCACGCACGGGTTCGCCGACATCATCGAGATCGGCCGCCAGAACCGGCCCGCCCTCTACGACCTCACCCGAGACCGCCCGCCCCCGCTGGTGCCCCGCGAACTGCGGTACACCGTGGTCGAGCGCACCGGGCCGGACGGGGTGATCGTCCCGCTGGACGCCAACAGCCTGCGGGACGTCGTCGCCGCCCTCACCGCACTGTC
>NZ_CEVIVC010000019.1:9480-24293 GCF_982290645.1 Protofrankia sp. CiP1_Cm_nod4 | reverse complement strand
GGCTGTTGCCGACGCCGACGGGGTGGTCAGGCCGCTGGCGGCCGTCGCCGTGTGCCTGCTGTTCTCCTTCGCCCATCCCGAGCACGAACGTCAGGTCGCCGACGCGCTGCGGGCCGCGCTGCCCGGCGTGACCGTGGTGGCCTCCCACGAGGTGCTCCCGCGGTTCCGGGAGTACGAGCGGTTCGCCACCACCGTCGCCGACGCCTACCTGACACCGGCGCTGTCGGCCTACCTCGGCGCGCTCGCCCGCCGGTGCGCCGCGGCGGGGCTGCCGTCCCCGCTGGTCATGCGCTCCTCCGGGGGAGTGGTGGAGCTCGCGGCCGCCGCCGAGCACGCCGCGGCGTGCGTGCTGTCGGGGCCGGCCGGCGGCGTGGTCGGCGCCGCCTACGTCGCGGCCCGCTCGGGCCTGGACGATCTGCTGACCTTCGACATGGGCGGCACGTCGACGGACGTCGCCCCGGTGATCGGCGGCCGGGTGCAGACCACGGCCGAGGCGGTGCTCGCCGGCATACCGGTCACGTTGCCGACGGTGGACGTCCACTCGGTGAGCGCCGGCGGCGGATCCGTCGCCTGGGTCGACTCCGGCGGGGCGCTGCGGGCCGGGCCCCGTTCGGCCGGCGCCGATCCGGGCCCGGCCTGCTACGGCCGCGGCGGTGTCGAACCGACGGTGACCGACGCGGACCTGGTCCTCGGCTATCTGGCGGACGGGGCGAGCCTCGGCGGCGAGGTCACCCTGTCCCGGGCGGCCGCCTCCAAGGCGCTGGCCGCCCTGGGCGCGATACTCGGATCCGGCCCGGACGGCCTGTCGGTGGAGGAGACGGCGGCCGGGGTGGTGGCGGTCGCCGACGCGGAGATGACCCGTGCCCTGCGGGTGGTCTCGGTGGAACGCGGCCTCGACCCGCGGGAGCTGACCCTGGTCGCCTTCGGCGGCGCCGGCGGGACGCACGCGTGCGCGCTGGCCGAGGAGCTCGGGATGCACCGGGTGCTGGTGCCGCTGGCCTGCGGGGTGCTCTCCGCGCTGGGGCTGGCCATCGGCGACGTCCGCCGGGACTATCTGCGTCCGCTGCACGGCCCGCTGGCAACGGCCGGCCTGGGCGCCGCCTTCACCGAGCTGGCCCGGGCCGCCCACGCGGACACCCCCGCCGCGGACGTCCCCGCGCTCGTGATCGAGTACCAGCTGGACTGCCGGTACGTGGGCCAGTCACACGAGCTGACGGTGGTGGCCACCACCGACGGCGGCGGTGCCGGCGGCGGTTTTTCCGTCGCGCGGATACGGGCGGCCTTCGAGGCCGAGCACCTGCGCCGCTACGGGCACACCGCCCCCGACCGGGACGTCGAGGTGGTGGCCGTACGGCTGGTGGCCACGGTGCCGGGCCGCCGGCCCGAGCTGCGGGCCCCGGCCGCCGACCCCACCGCCGCCCGCACCCGCCGTCCGATCTACCTGGACGGCTCCTGGCGGGAGGTGGACGTCGTGCCCCGCGCCGCCCTCGGCCCCGGCGACACCGTGCCGGGACCGGCCGTCGTCGAGTTCCCCGAGGCGACCTGCCTGATCCGCCCCACCTGGCACGCCCACGTCGACCCCGCCGGCTCCCTCCTGCTCACCCGCGTCCACTGATACAGACCGAATTTCTCGCAGCCGGCCGTGGGCGAGCCCAACGGTGCGTGTCACGCAGATGGGTTTCGAGGTCTGCGTCGACAAGGGTCGACAAGGGTCGACAAGGTGGGTAGTGTTCCCGCGCCGCCCGCTCGGGTTCGTCCACGAGCGCGGTCCGCCGGGAGACCACGGCTGCCGGCGGACAGGTCAGGAAGCGGGCGAGAGGCCGTCGGGGAGCGGATCTCCTGAGGAAGATCTTCGAGGTCGGTTCCGCCTGCGTGAGACCGGCTGCCAGCCTGGCCTGAGCCTGGCCTGCCGGACCCGCTCACCGACCTCCGAGCACTGCCGCACGGGCTCCGTCTGTGCGCTTCTCCCACATCGTCGGTTCCCGTGTGGCGATGCCTCCCGGCCGGCGCGCCGAGATTGTCGCGCGGGTTCCATATGGGCAGATGAGGGGACTGCAACGTGTCGGAAACATATGTGTCATGTTTCACTGCGACTCTGACGCCCGTGCCGTGTCTGCCGTGTCGTCACCAGCCCGTCGGGCAGGAATCTGGCGGGTTACGCCGACCCTGTCGCGCGAGGTCCGGAATGGCTGTGTTCCCGATCGCGTCCCTGGGCGAGATCCTCGACGCCGGGTGCTCCGACGCCGGGCGTCCTGGCACCGGGCGCCGCGGGCGGCAGTCCCGGACGTCGCGGTAGCGGCGTCGTCGTGGCGCTACAGCCCGGCAAGGGCAAGATGGACGGCAGGCACTACCTGCCCTCGACCCCGGAGACGGTCATGTGGGGGCGGTTGCCGACCGCCGACACCAGGCCCGTGCTGAGCGTGGAGTCGGGGGGCACGGTCACGGTCGACACGGTCAGCCAGGAGGGGATCCTCGATGATCAGGGGCGCGATCCGGACGCCTTCTTCGGCCGTTTCGGCGTTCCGGCCTCCGAGGTCCTCGACGACGCCCGGATGATCGCCTCCTCCGGGATCCCGCACCGGTTCGGGGTGGACAGCCCGCACCTGGTGACCGGGCCGGTGTTCGTACGCGGTGCCGAGCCCGGCGATGTGCTGCGGGTGGACGTCGTCTCGTTGCATCCGCGGGCCAGGTACGGGGTGGTGTCGACCCGGCACGGTGCCGGGCCGCTCGCCGGGGAGTTCCCCGAGAACGACCCGCCCGGCCCGGACGCGAACGCCCGGAACTGGGCGGCCTTCCGGACGGCGAGCAGCTTCTGCGCGGTCGAACGGCGCCGCGGCCGGCTCTTCGGCACGCTGGAGGCCCCCAAGGGGCGGAAGGTGCGTTTCCCACTGTCGCCGTTCATGGGGATCATGTCGGTCGCTGTCGACGGTCCCGGCCCGCTCCGGTCGGCTTCGGTCGGGACGCACGGCGGGGCGCTCGACTGCGGGGAGTTAGGCGTTGACTCTCACCTGTTTCTTCCGGTGCGGGTTGCCGGCGCGCTGTTCGCCGTCGGCGACCCGCACTATTCCCTGGGTGAGGGGAAAGTCGCGGCTGTCGGCCTGGAAGGGCCGCTGCGGGCGACGTTCCGCCTGACCGTCCTGAAGGAGCCCGCGGCCCGGGCCGCCCTCGGGACGTTGCGCGAGCCCTTTGTCGAAACCGACACCCACTGGGTGCCGCTGGGGGCGCACGCCGATCTCACCGACGCCATCCGCCAGACCACCCGGTCGGCGGTGCTCTTCCTGTCCAGCCGGCTGGGGATGGACCGGGCGGCCGCGTTCGCCTACCTGTCCGCAGCGGCTGCCTTCGGCATCGGCCGGTCGGGCAGCGACCTACAGACCGTGTACTGCCGGATCCGCCGGGCGGACTTCGGCGAGCCGGCCGCCGCCAAACCCCGTCTGGTACGCCCCGGATTCGGCCGGGCTGCCCCCGCCCCCGCTCCTGGCAGTCCCGCTGCCGGCTCCCGCTCCACCGCCCCTGTTACCGGTCCCGCACCCACGGACGATCGTTCCGAGGCGCCGCCGGGCGCGGGCGCGGCCCACGAACCTCCGGAGGCGCCACAGCCGGCAACGGACGCGGCAGGCCCGGAGGTTCTGGGCCCGGCCGCTTCGGGCCCGGAGGTTCTGGGCCCGGAGGTTCTGGGCCCGGCCGCTTTGGGCCCGGTCGCTTTGGGCCCGGTCGCTTCGGGTTCGGTCGCCGCGAGCTCAGCGGCAGATACGTCCGCGGCACCGAGCGCGCCAGTCCCCGACAGCACTGGTCCTGCTTCCCAGCCGTAGGTGAAAACCGTGCTCACGGCAGCGTTTTCCACCTACGGCTCCCGCACCCGTAGGTGGAAAACGCCGTCCCGGCACCAGTTTTTACCTACAGCCGACGGGCGCCGGCCTTTTGCGGCCAGGAGCGGAGACCGTCGCCATGTCACCCGAGAGCTGTCCGGTGCCGGGGCGTGACCGTCGGAGACGACACCCGGTCTCCAGCGCGCCGGTCAAGTGGTGCGCATCCCATCCCCGGCCACCCGTACAAGCCATGATCCAAACGATTTTGTCGTTGTGTACGCTTTTTGGCCGCAAAAGTGTACACAACGACAAACTCGCGCCGATCTTCTCCGGCGGCCGGCGTCCTATCGAGGTACGTCACCGTTCGCGGGGCTAGCTCGGCGCGATCTGGTCGGGGGAGGGCGCGGTGATGGGGGGAGGGACGCCGAAGTCCGAATAGGTCACCGTTCGGACGATCTCGCTGCGGCCGGCGCCGGTGTCAGCGCCGGTGTTCGGGGTGGCGATGGTGACGCGGAGCTGGCGGATGAGCCCGTCGGCGTCGATCCATGCCTCGGCCGGCTGGATCGCCGTCCCCAGGGTGTTCTTGTAGTACTCGACCGTGGTGGCGCTGATGTTTCCCCGGGTGGCGGCGGTGTCCAGGTTCACGGACAGCGTGTAGTGGGTGGTCGTGACGCCGTCGATCGTTTCCTGGCCGACGGTGGTCACCGGCGCCGAGGCCCCGCTGAGGAAGCCGAGCCGCAGCGCGACGGCGTCGCCGGTCGTGGGCTGGGCGGTCGGTGTCGGGGCGGGCGTCGCCGAGCGGCTGCCGCTGGCGCCGGGGACGACACGGGTCCATCGCGGCGGGCGCGGCACGTCGGCGGGCGGGACGCTGCGCTGGTAGAGGTCAGGGCCGACGATCAGCAGCTCGCTGCGGCCCCCGCCAGCCACGTCACGCATGGTCTGACTGGCGCTGTTGACGAAGTCGACGGTGCCGGTGCCGGTGATGGAGAGCTGTCTGCGCCCGGACGAGGAGACGAAGTTCGCCTGGTCGCTGAAGCGGATACGCGCGGTCCCCCGAGTGATCGTCGCCTGGTAGGCGCCGGCGAGGGGAGCGGGCACGCCGCTGGTTCCGGTCGGTGCGGCAGCCGTCGGGACCGCCGGCGGCGGTTCGGGGGAGTCGGACGAACAGCCGGCTGCCCCGACCAGCGACAGGCCTGCCACCAGCAGCATGACGGCGGCGGCCATGGCCCGCGTCGCACGGCGGCCGGTGCGGTGCGCAGCAGCGGTCGCCAGGCCCGAGTCCGGGCCCGGATCGCAGGATCGTTGTGATTTCGGTGTCGTTGGGACAGCACCGGAACCACAACGATCACAGCATTGCCGGGCGAGCCGCTGAAGGCAGGCGCCTACCGAGCCAGACCGCACCGGAACTACACGCGCCGGAAGATCAGCGCACGCTTGACCTCCGAGATGGCCTTGGTGACCTGGATGCCACGCGGGCACGCGTTCGAGCAGTTGAACGTCGTCCGGCAGCGCCAGACGCCTTCGCGCTCGTTGAGGATCTCCAGGCGTTCGTCGCCGGCGGCGTCCCGGCTGTCGAAGATGAAGCGGTGCGCGGCCACGATGGCGGCCGGCCCGAAGTAGTCGCCGTCGTTCCAGAACACCGGGCAGGACGTGGTGCAGGCCGCGCACAGGATGCACTTGGTGGTGTCGTCGAAACGTTCCCGGTCGGCGGCGGACTGCAGCCGTTCCTTGGTCGGCTCGTGCCCCTCGGGAATGAGGTAGGGCTTGACCGCACGGAACGCGTCGAAGAACGGCTCCATGTTGACGATGAGGTCCTTCTCGACCGGGAGCCCCTTGATGGGTTCGATCGAGATTTCCGAGCCGAGGTCCTTGACCAGCACCTTGCAGGCGAGCCGGTTCGCGCCGTTGATCCGCATGGCGTCCGAGCCGCACACGCCGTGCGCGCACGAGCGCCGGAAGGACAGCGAGCCGTCGAGGTTCCACTTGACGTAGTGCAGGGCGTCCAGCAGCCGGTCACTGGGGACGAAGGGGACCGCGAAGCTCTGCCAGTACGCTTTGTCGCTCTCCTCGGGGTTGTAGCGCCTGATCTTCAGCGTGATGGTCCGCCCATCCGAGGTACTGGGACTGGCGCCGGCCGGTACAGTGGTTGATAGATCGTCTGTGACAGTCACGCCGGACCTTTCTCACATCGGACCCACATGGCGGGTCAGCAGATCATAGACCGCGCACCGGTCTCCCGACCGTCAGCGCCTCGCTTCCCGGGCCCGGAGGATACCGGGCCAGGGATCGTGGCTGCCGTCCGGGAGTGCCGGGGCACGCTGGTGCGGGTACGGATAGCTGTGCTGGTCAGCACCCTTACGACGTCTTCCTGACCTCTGTTTTTTTCAGTTGTCCTCCCCGGCTGCCATCCCGGATACCCGCCCGCGTTTTCCGCGGCCGCCGGGCAGCGGTGAAGCGCGCGGGACGGGTGGCCGGCCAGGTCCTGGCGGGGCCTCGGGCATCGAGGCCGGGTCCCGCCAGGACCGCCCGCCGCCCGCCGCGCGGTCGGGGGCGGGGGCGGTCAGTACTTGCGTTCCATGGGCTGGTAGCGGGTCAACGCCACCGGCTTGTAGTCCAGCCGGATCTCCGAGTCGGGCGCGGCGGCGGCCAGCGGCCCGGAGCGGTAGGCCATGGTGTGCCGCAGGAAGTTCACGTCGTCGCGGTTGGGGTAGTCCTCGCGGGAGTGCCCCCCCCGGGACTCGTTGCGGGCCAGCGCGCCGGTGACCAGGCATTCGGCGAGGTCGAGCAGGAAGCCCAGCTCGACCGCCTCCAGCAGTTCGGTGTTGTAGCGGTGGCCCCGGTCGGTGACGCCGACGTTCTGGTAGCGGGCCTTGAGCCCGGCGATGTCACCGAACGCCTGCTTCAGCGTGGCCTCGGTCCGGTAGACCGACGCGTTGACGTCCATCGTCTCCTGGAGCTCACGGCGGATCGCCGCCACGTTCTGCAATCCGCTGCCGTCACGCAGCCGGCCGAGCAGGCCCTCGACGAAGCCGGCCGGGTCGTCCGGCAGCTCGGCGTGGGTGGAGGTCTTGTTCGCGTGCTCCGCCGCGGCGATGCCGGCCCGGCGGCCGAAGACGTTGATGTCCAGCAGCGAGTTGGTGCCGAGCCGGTTCGCGCCGTGCACGGAGACGCACGCCACTTCGCCCGCAGCGTAGAGCCCCGGGACGATGTCGGTGTTGTTCCGCAGCACTTCGGCGTTGATGTTCGTCGGGACGCCGCCCATGGCGTAGTGGGCGGTCGGCTGGATCGGGATCGGGTCCGTGTAGGGCTCGATGCCCAGGTAGGTGCGGGCGAACTCGGTGATGTCCGGGAGCTTCGCGTCGAGCTGCTCCGGGGGCAGGTGTGTCAGGTCGAGGTAGACGTGGTCGCCGTCGACGCCACAGCCGCGGCCGGCGCGGATCTCGGTGTAGATGGCCCGGGCCACCATGTCGCGGGGGGCGAGGTCCTTGATGGTCGGTGCGTAGCGCTCCATGAAGCGCTCGCCGTCCTTGTTGCGCAGGATGCCGCCCTCACCGCGGGCACCCTCGGTGAGCAGGATGCCCATCTTCCAGATGCCGGTCGGGTGGAACTGGTAGAACTCCAGGTCCTCCAGGGGCAGCCCGCGCCGGAAGATGATGCCCATGCCGTCGCCGGTGAGCGTGTGCGCGTTCGAGGTGACCTTGAAGACCTTGCCGAAGCCGCCGGTGGCGAACACCACGGACTTGGCCCGGAAGACGTGCACCTCGCCGGTGGCCAGCTCGTAGGCGACCACACCGGCGGCGACGCCCTCGCTCAGCAGCAGGTCCAGCACGTAGAACTCGTTGTAGAACTCGATGTCGTGCTTGACGCACTGCTGGTAGAGGGTCTGCAGGATCATGTGGCCGGTGCGGTCGGCGGCATAGCACGAGCGGCGGACGGGTGCCTTGCCGTGGTCGCGGGTGTGACCGCCGAAACGGCGCTGGTCGATGCGGCCCTCGGGGGTCCGGTTGAACGGCAGGCCCATCTTCTCCAGGTCGAGGACCGCGTCGATGGCCTCCTTGCACATGACCTCGGCGGCGTCCTGGTCGACGAGATAGTCACCACCTTTGATCGTGTCAAAGGTGTGCCACTCCCAGTTGTCCTCCTCGACGTTGGCCAGGGCCGCGCACATGCCGCCCTGCGCCGCGCCGGTGTGGGAGCGGGTGGGATACAGCTTGGTCAGCACGGCGGTGCGACACCGCTTGCCGGATTCGAGTGCCGCGCGCATGCCCGCGCCGCCGGCACCCACGATGACCGTGTCGAACTTGTGAATCTGCACCGCTTGGACCTCCGCCTTCCCAGGCGCTATCAGGAGATGTTCGGGTCGAACGTGAAGATGACCAGTGATCCCAGGGAGATCACCAGGAACGCCGACACGTACAGCAACATCTTCAGCCAGAACCGGGTCTGTGGCCGCTCAGCGTAGTCATTAATGACGGTGCGTAGGCCATTGCTCCCGTGCAGTTCGGCCAGGACGAGCATGAGCAGGTCCCAGGTCCGCCAGAACGGTGAGGCCCAGCGGCCCGCGACGAAGCCGAAGCCGATCCGCTGCACACCGCCGTCAAGAATGTTCATGATGAACAGGTGGCCGAGCACCAGGAAGACCAGCAGGATCCCGGAGACCCGCATGAACAGCCACGCGTAGAGCTCGAAGTTCGTCCGCGCCTTGGTGCGTACGGGCCGGCGTTGTGGGCTGCGTGGCGCCTCGATGGCCGGGGCGGCCGCGCCGTCGATCGTTGTCGCCATCAGGACGCGCTCCCGAACAGGCTCTCGACCGTGTGCTTCAGCATGTAGTAGGTGCCCGGAACGACCAGGATGACCCACAGCACGATCTCGGTGTACAGCATCTGGCGCTGGAAACGGGGGCCGGACGCCCAGAAGTCGATCAGCACGATCCGGATCCCGTTGAGCGCGTGGAAGAGAACCGCCGCTACCAGCCCCACCTCCATCAGGTTCACGATCGGGTTCTTGTAGGTCGCGATCACGGTGTCGTAGGACGATGGGGACACCCGCACCAGCGCGGTGTCCAGGACGTGGGCGAACAGGAAGAAAAAGATCAGTACGCCCGTGATCCTGTGAGCAACCCAGGACCACATACCCTCGCGGCCGCGGTAGAGCGTGCCCGCTGGTGCCTTCGGCACTGAAAGCTCCTCCGGACCGGCCTTCCGAGAGGCTGGTCCTGATGATCCGTCCGATGACTCATGGTGGCTTGTCCGGCCAAAGATGGCACGGCTGCCATGGCGCCCGCCAGTTCATGAGCATGGCCCAGAGGCCGCGCTCGAGCCGATGATCCGGGCAGTGATCTGACGGGCAGGCAGCTCGCGTCACCGAGGAACCAGGGCACCCGGAGACATCATGATGTGGACGACGGTTTGTGTGCACCCGATGCTAGTGCTGGCCCCCTGGCGGGGCATGCCGGCTTCCGTGACACTTAGGTGAGGTATGTCACAGATAGTGATCGTCTTCATTGTGTGATGAAGCGTTCTGAAGGGTAAAGGGCTGCCCTCAGGGACCCCTGTCACAGGTGCGGCAGCGCGGCATCAGGTGCGCCCGTCAGGTGGTGGCGGTGGCGGTGGGTTGGTGGGTGGCGACGCGCTGGGGGTCGAGGCCGTCGGGCCTGGGTCCGTCGGCTGGATCTGGGTTGGTGTCGGGGCCGGGCTGGTCGGGCTCGCACCCACCTGCGTCGGCGAGGGGGTCACGGGCTGCGCCTCGGTCGCGGTCGGTAGCGGCTCGGCCGGCGTGCTCGCTACGGGTGGTGACGATGGGCGGGAGGTGGGGAGCCTGTCCACCCCCACCGGGGCTTTCGGGCTGGGCACGGGCGCGGAGGGGTCGACGCTGCGCTGCCCGGCCGCCCCGCTCGCCGACGGGCTGGTGCCCCCACCGGGCTGCAGCTGCACGTCGGTGCCGGAACCCGAGCGGAGCAGCGCGCCGACCACGAGCGCCACACATACGGCCAGGGACGCGGCCACCGCCGCGACCGCGCCGCGGTGCAGGGGAGTTCCGTCACGCCACCAGTCGGTTGACGTTCTTCCGTTCCCCAGGTGACCATGAGTTGTGCTGTTGCCGGCCGGGCCCATGACACCGCTGGTGACCGGTAGCAGACCGTCATCGGGGTCGTCCTGGTTGCCGACACCGTACCCGCCGAAGTCGAACGGGGGCGGGGTGAACCGGTTGCCGGCCAGGGTGGTCGCGGCCGAGGTGTCCAGCAGCGGGGCGCCGCCGGTGCGCGTCCGGACCGCCACCGCGGTCACCGGCTCCTCAGGCATGCCAGGACGGTCATGGTGCGCGGGCGCCGCCGGGGCGCCGGCCGCCCGGCCGGTGCTCGGCGCGTCCGCTTCCGCCGCCGCGGCGGCGACCGTCCGCCTGGCGACCAGCGTTCCGGCCTCGGCCGGGTCCTCGGCCGGGTCCTCGGCCGCGCCGCCGGCCACCGGCCCGCCGTCCTTGGCCGTACCGCTCACCGACCGGTCCATGGTCACCAGGTCGGCCGCGGGCGTCCCGGTGGCGGAGGGAGCGATCTGCGGGCCGTGCGCCCGCGCGTCCTCGTCGGATGCCGGATCGTCGCCGGCATGCTCCTCGGCGTCCACTGCGGGCCCGGCGCCGGCCTTCCCCTCGGTCACCGGTTCCGCGTCGGATCCGGTGACCGACGCCGGTACGGGTACGGCCCCGCCCGCGACCGGGCGCAGCCGCCGGCGTACCTCGGCCACGTCCGGCCTGCTCTCGGCCGGCCGGTCGAGCAGGTCGGCGAGCAGGCCACGCAGGGGGCCGGCGAGCTGGAACGGGCGCCGGCGCCCCTCCACCACGGCGGTCAGGACGGCGTAGGTCTCCGGCCCCTCGAACGGCGGCTGCCCCTCCACCGCCGCGTACAGCGTGGCGCCCAGCCCCCACAGGTCACTCGCGGGGGTGCCGGAGGAGCCCCGCACCCGTTCCGGGGCGATGTAGGCGGGGGAGCCGACGAGCGCACCCGTGCCGGTGAGGGTCGAGTCGCCGTCGGTGGCCGCGATGCCGAAGTCGGTCAGCCGGACGTGGCCGTCCCGGCCGAGCAGGACGTTGCCGGGCTTGATGTCACGGTGCAGCACACCCGCCGAGTGGGCGGCGGCGAGCGCCTCGGTGAGCGTCAGCCCGATGGCCGCCACCTGGTCGGGCGGCAGCGGCCCCTCGGCCCGGATGACCTCGCCGAGGCTGTCGGCGTCCACCAGCTCCATGACGATCCAGTGGCGTTCGGCCTCCTCGACCACGTCGTAGACGGAGACGATGGCCGGGCTGTTCAGCCGGGCGAGGGCGCGGGCCTCCCGCAGCACTCTGGCCCGCAGCCCGTCGCGCTCGACCTGTGAGCCGGTGTGCGGAATCAGAATTTCCTTGACCGCGACCGGGCGCTGAAGAAGCTCGTCCTCACCGCACCAGACGACACCGGCGCCACCTCGCCCGATTGGAGTATCCAGACGGTAACGCTGAGATACATATCGGGGTGTGTTGTGGCGCGCGGAGTCTCCGGGCGGTGGTGCCGATCTGGCCATCGCCGTCAAGTCTTGCAGATGCACGGGCGGACGTGCAGACAGCCCTCAGCCGGCCCGGCCCGGCGCGCATGGCCGGCACCGGCCAGGAACGGCCCGGAAGAGGCCCGGAACGGCCCGGAAGAGGCCCGGAAGATGGTCAGGGGCCGGGCCGGAACGTCGAGAAAAGCTGCCACATCAACGGAAGGTCCGTTTCCCAGCGGGAGTCCGCGGTACGCCAGTACAACGCGTAGCCATGGCCATTGCGCACAAATCCCCGGTTGAGAACGTGCACCGTCTTCCCGCCGGATGTGTGCGTGAACTCCCAGTCCGCCTGGATCGCCCCGTCGCCGCCGTCAGCCGGCGCGATCTTCACCCGTCGGTAGTCGGGCACCTGGGCGCGCAGGTCGTCCTCGTGCGCCGTCCAGTCCGTCAGTGCGGAGGGATTGGCCCGCGCGGTGATGTCGATGTGCAGGTATGCGCCGGTCTGCGGATTGGTGAAGTTCCGTCCTTCGTTTCCTGGGGCGGGCCGTTCCTCCCAGCCCTCCGGATAGGCGATCGACCAGCCCGACGGGCCGGAGTAGGTACGCCAGCCCGGTGGCGGGGCCACCGGTGTGGTGTCCGGCGGGGCCAGCCCCGGGTCGGCGGTGACCGCTGCGGCCGGAACGCCTGCGTCAGGTGACGGCCGGGTGGAGGCCGGTGGGCCGGTGATCGTGGGAGCGGTCTGGCTCGTGGTGGTCCCGTCCGGGCTCCCCTGGCCGGTCGCGGCCGCTGCCGGCGGCTGGCCCGCTCCTGGCCGGGCCGGATCCGATGCCAGCACCGCCGCGAGGACGATGGCCGTAGCCGCCAGCACCGCCGTGAGGGCCGCGACGATCACGCCGAGGCGCCGGCGGCTGGACCGGCCGCCCGCCGCCGCGCCCGCCGGCCCCGCGACGGCCGTCCCGGCGACCGCCACCGGCCCGGTCGGCCCGGTCGGCTCGGTGACCCCGGGCGTCCGAGCCGGTCCGGGGACCCCGGGCGTCCGAACTGGTCCGGCAGTGGCTGCCGCCGCGGGTGTTCCCGGTGCTGCCGGTGTTGCCGCTGAGCCGGCCGTCCGGGCCGGTCCAGCCGGTTCGGGTGCCTTCGCCGTTCCGGGACGCGCGGCGGGAGGCCGATCCCGTGGGCCTGCCGGCAGGCCCCGCGGGCTGGCCGGCAGGATGGCCGTCTCAGCTGCTCCGGCCGCTGTTTTCGCTGGCCTGGGGGGCGTGGGAGGAGCCTGCTCCCGGGAGCGGGCCGGCGGCGTGGCCGGCTCCTCGGTTTCCCCGACGGAAGGCACAGCCGGTTTGCCGGTGGGGGGCACAGCGGGTTTGCCGGTGGGGGGCACAGCCGACCGCCGGGCGGCGGCGCTTACCGCCGCCCGGATGTCGGGAGCCGGGGCATCAAGTGTCGGGGCGTCGAGCGCCGCGGCGTCGGTGGAACGGCCGGTCCGCTGGTGACCGGCTCCGGCGCTGTCGGGCGCGGCATCACCGGCGGAGGCGGTGCCGCCGTCGGCCACGGCGCGGCCGATGGCGGGACGGCCGGCGCCGGATCCGCTGGTGGCGGGCGGGCCGGCCGTGGAGCCGCCGGTGGAGGCCGGTGCCGCGTCCACCTGGCTCGCCCCGGCCGTGCGCGCCGGATGTTCCTCAGCGGGGGCGGGGCTCACCGGGATCATGCCCGGCCCCGGTACAACGGCATCCCGCTCGTCGGCCTCGGCGCGGGCGGGGCCCACCGGGATCGCGCCCGGCGCGACGCCGTCGCGGCCCGCCGGTGTCCGCGGCGGACGCTCGCGGTCGGTACGGCCCGCACGGGTGCCCGGCAGCCGCCGGGAGGACTCCCGTTCGCTGACCTTCCGCAGCCGTCGCCGGGCCAGGGACAGCGACGGGCGGTCAGCGGGCCGCACCGCCAGGAGATCGGCGAGAATCGGCGCGAGGGTGCCGGCCAGCCGGAAGGGATGGCGTCTGCCCTCGACGATCGCGGTCAGCGTCGCGATGGCGCTGTCGCGCTCGTAGGGCGCGCCGCCCTCGACCGCGGTGAACAGGGTCGCGCCCAGCGCCCAGATGTCGCTGCCCGGGCCGCCGGCCTCCCCCCGGGCCCGTTCCGGGGCGATGTAGGACGGCGAGCCGAGCAGGATGCCGGTGCGGGTCAGGGTCGGATCCCCCGCGGACAGCGCGATACCGAAGTCCGTCAGCCGGGCGCGCCGGTCCGCGCTGATCAGGACGTTCGCCGGTTTGACGTCCCGGTGGATGATCCCGGTCCGGTGCGCGGCCTCCAGGGCGTAGGCGAGGCTGATGCCGATCCGGGCCACCCGCTCACGCGGCAGCGGGCCCTCGTCGTAGATGATCTCCGACAGGGAGCGGCCCTCCACGAGCTCCATGATGATCCACGGGCGGCCGTCCGCCTCGAGGACGTCGAAGACCGGGACGAGCCCGGGATGCTGGACCCGGCCGGCCGAGCGCGCCTCGCGCAGCACCCGCTGGCGCAGGATCGCCCGCTCGTCGGCGGAGATCGACGGTGGGAGGCGGATTTCCTTGACGGCGACGTCCCGCCGCAGCAGCTCGTCGGTGGCCGCGTACACCACACCGAAACCGCCGCGGCCGAGTTCGGCGCCGAGCCGGTAACGGCCCGCGACGAGCTGGCCGGAATCCGGTTCCCGCCCGGTTTTCGACGTCGGGTGGCGCTCGAGCGGCATCCGGCCGTCCCACCTCCCTGTGGATTTTGCTCGTGGGCATTGCCCGTCCTCTGGACATTGTCCGTGGACGCGGACGCTGCCTGTGAACATGGGCGTTGCCTGTGGACGTGGACGCTGCTCGTGGACGCGGACGCTGCCTGTGGACATTGTCCGTGCTCGAGGACATCGCTCGGCCTACTTCATCACACGTCGACCGCACCGGTTCGGGGCGCGTCGCATACCGGCATCACGGGCTGTCCAGCGGTGGGCGTCCGGCACGGGATATCACGGAAGGTGCCAGACGTACACACCTCCGGTGAGCTCCGGCGGGTGTCCGGTCAGCGACGTCACCGTGTCGCGCAGGTCGTCCAGGTGCCTTGCCGGGCCGAGCACGACCGCGCGCACACCGAGCTCGGCGAAGTCGGCGCGGCTCCGGGCGATCTGTGCCGGGGTCACCGGGCCGGCGGCCCCGTTGTTTTCGATGCCGTCCAGTAACTGTGCTGTTGCTGTCGGTTTTTTCCCGCCCATGTACGCCTTCCCGTCGTGGCCCGGGCCGATGAAGTAGCCGCCCGGCATCGAGAAAGGGAAGTCCGCCGCGGTCTGCCAGGCCATCGCGGTGGTCCGCAGCCCGGTCGGATAGGGCAGGAGAAGCACGTTGGAGCCGGCCGGAAGGGTTCTCACGGCGTCAGTGGTGAAGAACGCGGGCACGTCGGGTGAGCGTTCGACGGCGTACGGCCGAGGAATCAGCGGGAGTACACAGGCCACAGCGAGGGCCACCGCCGCCGGGATACT
>NZ_CEVIVC010000019.1:7234-8927 GCF_982290645.1 Protofrankia sp. CiP1_Cm_nod4 | reverse complement strand
TTGCTGGAACACCGGTGGCCTTGAACCGGGCCGCGGGGAGACCGGCGGTCCTGAACCGGGCGGCCGCCGGGACGCCGGGGGCGCCGAGCCGGGCGGGCAGGCGGTCCAGGGCACAGGCGAGCACGAGCCCGGCCATCAGGGCCGTGCCGAGGGAGAACCGGTTCGGCAGGGCGGCCTCGAAGACCGGCAGGCCGGCGACCAGGCCCCAGGGCAGCCGCAGGCCCGTCTCCACGTTGTTGACCAGCAGCGTCCCGCCCAGGGAGAGAACCGCCAGCACCGCGCCGGTGAGCCCGGCCAGCCGTGTCCGCAGGTCGTGAAAGCCCAGGACGACGGCGCACAGACACACGATCAGCAGGGGCCAGCCGAGGAAGTTCATGTACTCCGGCGCGCCGCCGGGGAACTCGGCCGCCCGCGCGCTCTGCGCGGATGTCGCGAGCCACTGGCGTTCGGAAGGGACGTACAGGCCGGTCGGGTCGCTCTTGAAGAAGTTCGCCAGGAACGGGCTGCCGTGGGCCCGCAACGGCCCGAAGAACTGGATCCACAGCGGCACCGCGGCCAGCGCCAGGCAGGTCAGGAAGGCGATCGCCAACGCGCGCAGTGGCCCGCCGGCCCGGCGGAGATACTCCGGCCGGCTCGCCAGCAGCAGGACGATCCCGACGGCGGCCGTCACCGCGGTGATGAGCAGCACCTCCTCGCCGGTCAGCAGTTGCAGGCCGGCGCCGACGCCGAGCAGCACGCCGGTCCGCGCCGGCCGCCGCGTCCCCCGGACGGCGTCCACGACAAGGCCGAGCAGCAACGGCACGGCCGGCGCCAGGGCCAGGCTGAGATGTCCTGTCCCGGCCGCGACGAGCGCCGGCGAGAAACCGTAGACGAGCCCGGCGACGCCGGCCGCCGCGGCGCGCACCCGCAGCTTCCGCGCGAACAGGTAGGCGCTGAACGCGGACAGCGAGAACGCCAGCACGACGAGCAGGTTGTAGGAGGCCACCGGCCCGGCGACCCGGGTCACCGGCGTCAGCAGCAGGCCGGGGACCAGCACGGAGGTGTTCCACAGCGCGTTTATCCCCTCCGGCGCGTTCGCCAGGTGCGTGACGAAGGGGTTCGACAGGCTGGTGACGGCATGTGCGGTGTGTGCCAGCCACCAGCAGTACAGGGCGGTGTCGTTCGGGTTGCCGGCGATGATGTTCCGGGTCGGGTCGGGCCACACCCGGGCGGTCAGCAGCAGGGCCAGCAGGAGGTAGCCCGACCCGGTCAGGGCGTGCGGCCGGAGGCTCTCGCGCCGCCGGCCGCGGCCGGGCGTACCGCCGGCCGCGGCCGGTGTCGCGCTGGGCCCGGGGGCCGGTGTCGCGCTGGGCCCGGGGGCCGGTGTCGCGCTGGGCCCGGGGGCGGGCGGAGCTGGCTGGACGGTCGTCGGCGTGTCCGTGTCGGCGGGATCCAACGCGTCCTCCTGTAGCCGACAGTGTGTGAGCGCGGCTATACCGTCCGTTTGTCAGGGTGTCGTTTGCTGATCGGACGCCCTGTCCGCGGCCATCCTTACTCTGCGAATCAGCAGCATTACATCAGTCGCTGTCGCCGCAGGTCCGACAGTCGCTGTCCAGACAGTCGCCGTCCGGACAGCGACCGGACGGTCCGGGCAGCGGCTGCCTGGACGGTCGCCGTCTGGGTGGTCCGGGCAGTGGCTGCCTGGACGGTCGCC
>NZ_CEVIVC010000019.1:0-7006 GCF_982290645.1 Protofrankia sp. CiP1_Cm_nod4 | reverse complement strand
CGTCCGGGTCGGGCATGCTGGGCTGTGCGCTGTCGCCCGGGACGGGTCCGGGCCTTCGGGAGGTGTCGCATGGCCGCGGGAAGCGCTCCTGAGGCTGGGGTCCCGCGGCCGGCGCCGGGGCGGGTCCTGTGATCGGCCCCGTGGACGGCATCACGGCTGGCCCCGCGGGCGTGCCCACGGTGGATGCCGTCGACTGGCGACGGCTGCGGGCCGAGGCCGCCCGGGTGGCGACCCGTGCGTACGCCCCGTACTCACGGCTGCGCGTCGGTGCCGCCGCCATGGTGGACGACGGCAGGCTGGTCGTGGGCTGCAACGTCGAGAACGCCTCCTACGGCCTCACGCTGTGTGCCGAGTGTGTGCTGGTAGGGGCACTGCACACCGCCGGCGGCGGCCGGCTGGTGGCGTTCGCCTGCGTGGACGGCGCCGGCGCGCCGCTGCTGCCCTGCGGCCGGTGCCGGCAGCTGCTGTACGAGCACGGTGGCCCGGACCTCCTGGTGGCGACGGCCGGTGACCCGCGTCGGCTGGCGGAGCTGCTGCCGGACGCCTTCGGCCCCGCCGACCTGCCGCCACCGCCCGTCGCCCACGCCACCGGTGCCGGTGCCGGTGCCGGTGCCGGCACAGCCACCGCCACCGCCACCGGCCAGGACGCCCGCGCAGGACGGGATGGCGGTGGCTTTCCGTGACTTTTCACGTCGTCGACCTGATCCGGACGAAACGGGACGGCGGCAGCCTGCCCGACGCGGCCGTGGACTGGCTGATCAGCTCCTACACGGCGGGCGCTGTCCCCGACGAGCAGATGGCGGCCTATCTGATGGCCGTGGTGTGGCGCGGCATGCGGCCGGCGGAGCTGTCCCGGTGGACCGCGGCGATGGTCGCCAGCGGCGAACGGCTCGACCTGTCCGGGCTCGGCCGCCCGACCGTGGACAAGCACTCCACCGGCGGTGTCGGTGACAAGGTCTCGCTGGTCCTGGTGCCGCTGGTGGCGGCCTGCGGCGCGGCGGTGCCGCAGCTCGCCGGCCGCGGGCTCGGCCACACCGGCGGGACGCTGGACAAGATGGCGGCCATCCCCGGCTGGCGGGCCTCGCTGACGCCTGAGCGGATGCGTTCGGTGCTCACCGACGTCGGCGGGGTCATCGCCGCCGCGGGCGCCGGCCTGGCCCCGGCGGACCGGAAGCTGTACGCGCTGCGGGACGTGACCGGCACGGTCGAGTCGATCCCGCTGATCGCCTCGTCGATCATGAGCAAGAAGATCGCCGAGGGGACGTCCGCGCTGGTGCTGGACGTCAAGGTCGGCTCGGGCGCCTTCATGACGGCCCAGGCGCCGGCCCGGGAGCTGGCCGAGAACATGGTCACCCTGGGTGACGCGGCCGGGATGCGCACGGAGGCGCTGCTGACCGGCATGGACACCCCGCTGGGGCGGACCGCCGGCAACGCGCTCGAGGTCGACGAGGCGGTGGCGGCCCTGCGCGGTGGCGGCCCGGCAGACCTGGTCGAGGTGACGGTCACGCTGGCCAGACGGATGCTCGCCCTCGCCGGGCTGGCCGGCGGCCCGGATCCGGCGGACGTCCTCGCGGCGGGCCGGGCGCACGACGTGTGGCGACGGATGGTCACCGCGCAGGGCGGCGACCCGGACGCGCCCCTGCCCATGGCCCGGCACGTCGAAACGGTGCCCGCGCCCGCGACCGGCTTCCTGCGCCGGCTGGACGCGCGCGCCGTCGGCCTGGCGGCCTGGCGGCTGGGGGCGGGCCGGGCGCGCCAGGACGACGAGGTGTCGGTGGCCGCGGGCGTGCGGTGGTCCGCCGGCATCGGCGAGCGGGTCGTCGCCGGGGCGCCGCTGCTGGAGCTGCACACCGACGACCCGGCCCGGCTGGCCACCGCCCGGGCGGCCCTCACCGACGCCGTCGAGATCGCGGACACCCCGCCGCCCGTCCAGCCGCTCGTCCTCGACCACGTCCACCCGTAGGGCCTGCCTACTGGAGGGCCCCCGGTAGGCGTCCACCGGTGGGGCCTACCGGTAGCCCGGAGCCGCCCGGCTGCCCTACAGCCTGCGCATAGGCAGCCTGCGCATAGGCGTCCACCGGTAGAGCCCACCGGTAGGCGTCCACCCGCGGGCGCCGGCTGGCGGATGCCGGCCACCGGCATCCCGGATGCCCACCGATGATTTTCGCCGCTGATTCCTGTCGCTGATTTCCGTCGACGGATATTTTCACGGTGTATTATCCGCTTTGTTTCTTTCCGGGGGGTTCTCCCGGGCAATCCATGAATGGATCTTCTCTGGCGGGGCTCCGCCGACGGATCCTCCGTCCGGCTCGCCGACCGGGCGCGGGAACCGGGTAAGACGGCCGTGCCTTCGGATATATCTTCGGACGATGACCGTGTCCGTGTCCGTGCCGTCCCCGCCCACGCTGGAGGCCATCCGGCGGGTGCCCAAGGTGCTGCTGCACGACCATCTCGACGGTGGGCTGCGGCCGGCGACCGTCGTCGAGCTCGCGGACGAGGTGGGCTACGGCGGGCTGCCCACCGCCGACGTGGACAAGCTCGCGACCTGGTTCCGCGGCGGCGCCCACAGCGGGTCGCTCGTGCGCTACCTGGAGACGTTCAGCCACACCGTCGGGGTGATGCAGACCCCGGGCGCGCTCGCCCGGGTCGCCCGCGAGTGCGCCGAGGATCTCGCCGCCGACGGCATCGTCTACGCCGAGGTCCGTTTCGCCCCCGAACTGCACGTCGAGCGGGGGCTGGCGCTCGACGCGGTGATCGAGGCCGTCATCGACGGCTTCCGGGCCGGGTCGGCCGGTACCGGGCTGAAGATCCGCGCGCTGCTGACCGCGATGCGTCACGCGGCCCGCTCGCTGGAGATCGCCGAGGCCGCCGTCCGGTGGCGGGACAGAGGGGTTGTCGGTTTCGACATCGCCGGAGCCGAGGCGGGATACCCGCCGACCCGCCACCTCGACGCGTTCCAGTACATGCAGCGGGCCAACGGCCACTACACGATCCACGCCGGGGAGGCGTTCGGGCTGCCGTCCATCTGGGAGGCCCTGCAGTGGTGCAACGCCGACCGGCTCGGCCACGGCGTCCGGGTCACCGACGACATCACTGTCGACACCGACGCGAACGCGGCCCTCGGGCAGCTGGCCAACTATGTCCGGGACGTCCGGGTGCCGCTGGAGATGTGCCCGACGTCCAACGTGGACACGGGCGTGTGCGCGAGCATCGCCGAGCATCCGATCGGCCTGCTGCGCGGCCTGCACTTCCGGGTGACGGTCAACACCGACAACCGGCTGATGAGCGGGGTGACGCTGTCGAGCGAGTTCGCCGCGCTGGTGGACGCCTTCGGGTACGGATGGCCGGACATCCGGTGGCTGACGGTGAACGCGATGAAGTCGGCGTTCATCCCGTTCGACCAGCGGCTGGCGCTCATCAACGACGTGATCAAGCCTGGGTTCGCGCCGGTGTGCGGCGATGGGTGACCCGCCGCTCGCCGCGGCCGGCCCGGCCGCCCCGGATGGCCTGGCCGCCCCGGCCGGCCTGGCCGCCCCGGATGGCCTGGCCGGCCTGACCTTTCCGGACGGTCCGGATAGCCCGGACAGCCCGGACGGCCCGGATAGCCTGACCGTTCTGGATAGCCCGGACGGCCCGGATAGCCCGGACGGCCCGGATGGCCTGGCCGGTCCGGACGCCGGCTCCGGGCGGGCCGGGGCCCCCGGCGGTGCCGTGGCCGGGCCGGACGGGCGCCCGCGCTGCCCGTGGGCGCTGTCCGCGCCGGAATACATCTCCTATCACGACGACGAGTGGGGGCGCCCGGTCCGCGACCGGGCCGGGCTTTTCGAGCGGCTCAGCCTGGAGGCGTTCCAGTCCGGTCTTTCCTGGCTCACCGTCCTGCGTAAACGGGACGCCTTCCGGGCCGCGTTCGCGGATTTCGACCCGGTGGCCGTCGCGGCTTTCGGCCCGGCCGACGTCGAACGGCTGGCGGCGGACGCGGGAATCATCCGCAACCGCCGGAAGATTCTCGCGACAATCACCAACGCCCGGGCGCTGCTGGCGCTGGACGGGTCGTTCGAGGAACTAATCTGGTCGTTCCGGCCCGTGACCACGGCGGTGCCGCTGGTAACGGCGGACCTGCCGGCGACCACGGCCGAGTCGGCGGCGCTGGCCCGGGAACTGAAATCCCATGGCTTCGTCTTTGTCGGCCCCACGACAGCGTATGCGCTGATGCAGGCGTGTGGTCTGGTCAACGACCACCTTGCGGCCTGCGCGGTCAGGAGCTTACGGGGGTGACCGCCCCCGCGCCGCCGGTGCCGGCGGGCCGGCCCGTGCTCCAGGCCGCGCCGCGCGAACCAGACGAACCGGGCCGCTCCGCTAGCATGGCTGATCATGTCGGACGTGATGCTACTTGCGATTGTCAGTGTTGTCGTCACCGGCATCGGCGCGCCGGGGATCAGCGCCTTCTCCGGCCGTATGGAAACACGGCGCTCGCATCGTCTCGCCGTCCAGAAGGAATGCCGTGACGTGCTGGACTTCGCCGCCGAGCAGCTGACCCGGTCCCAACTGGTCACCGCCTACTGTATTTCACTGTGGTCCCGGGGGATAATGGACGGCGACGACGAGGCGAAAGAATATCTGAAGCGCCGGAACCACGCGAACGAAATGGCCCGGACCGCCTACGGGCGGCTGCGTGTCAGGTTCGGCCCGACCGCCCCGGTCACCCGTCACTACGACGACGCCATCGAGTGCATGCACCGCCTGACCGATGTGCTGCGGGGCTACCGCGCCGGCGACACCTACGGCGCCTGGGAGCACCAGGCCAGCGCCGAGTCCGCCGAACTGGCCACGGCCGGCAACAAGTTCCTCACCGCCGCGAAGAAGGCCCTCTCCGCCCAGCGGTAGACGTCGCCGCGGGCACCGGCGCTGTTCGGGGCACCGGCGCTGTTCGGGGCACCGGCGCTACGCCGGGACGTCGGCGTTGCTTGGGGCACCGGCGTTGCTTGGGGCACCGGCGTTGCTTGGGACGTCGGCGTTGCTTGGGGCACCGGCGTTGCTTGGGACGTCGGCGCTACTCCGGGACAGCGGCGAGCACGTCCCGGGTGGCGGACATGCCCAGCCTGGTCGCGCCGGCGCCGACGAGGGCGAGCGCCTGCTCGGCGGTACGGATGCCCCCGCTGGCCTTGATCCCGAGCCGTCCACCGACCGCCGCCGCCATCGCCCGCACCGCCCGCAGGCTCGCCCCGCCCGCCGGATGGAAGCCCGTCGACGTCTTCACGAACTCCGCCCCGCCGGCCTCCGCGGCCCGGCAGGCCGCCGCGATGCCGGCGTCCGGCAGCAGCGCGCTCTCGATGATCACTTTGAGGATCACGTGCGGCGGGACGGCCAGCCGTACCTCGGTGATCTCGGTCTCGATCGACCGCCAGTTCTCCTCCATCGCGCAGGCCAGGTCGATCACCAGGTCGATCTCGTCCGCGCCGTCGGCCACGGCCCGGCGGGCCTCCTGCGCCTTGACCATGGTCAGATGGGTGCCGTGCGGGAACCCGACCACCGAGGCCACGGCGAACGCCGGGTCGTCCGCCGCCGCCCGCTCGTCCTTCGGCCGGCCCCGGCGGGCCGCGGCGGCAGCCAGGTAGACGTGGGTGGGCGCGACACACACCGCGCCGACGCCCAGCTCGGTGGCCTCGCCGCACAGCGCGAGGATCTCCTCCCCGGTCGCCTCGGGGCGCAGCAGGGTGTGATCGATCATCCGGGCGAGTTCGGCCCGGCGTGGGGGAGCGGGAGGGCCCGGCACCGTCGCGCCGGTTCCACCGGTTCCGGCGGGACGGTCCGCTCCGGCTGGGAAGCTCGTCATAGCGTCCATCATTACGGGTGCGGTACGGGTGTGGTGGCAGCCGGAGTTCCAGCGGGCCAGGTGAGGGTCCTCGGACGGCGGGAGGCAGTTGTGCGGGTCGACGTCGTCGAACATCCGCTGGTGGCCGCGCGGCTGACCATGCTGCGCGACAAGGGGACGCAGCCACCGGTGTTCCGCGCGGCGCTGCGGGAGCTGTCCACGATGCTGATCTACGAGGCCGCCCGGGAGCTGCCGACGGTCCGCCACGCCGTGGCCACCCCGCTCACCCCGGCGGTGGGCAGCAGGCTGGCCATGGCGCCGATCGTCGTGCCGGTCCTGCGGGCGGGGCTGGGGATGCTGGAGGCGGCCCTCGGCCTGCTGCCCGAGGCCCGGACCGGCTTCGTCGGCCTGGCCCGGGACGAGCGGACCTTCCAGCCCCACGCCTACCTGGAGTCACTGCCGGCGAGCCTCACCGACTATCCCGTGCTGCTGCTCGACCCGATGCTCGCCACCGGCGGATCGGCCGCGCACTGCCTGAACCTGCTGGCCGGCCGCGGCGCTACCGGCATGGTTCTGGTCTGCGTACTCGCCGCCCCCGAAGGGGTCGCCGCGCTGGACGCGGGCGGCTTCGACGTCCGGATCGTCACCGCCTGTATCGACGAACGGCTCGACGACAACGCCTTCATCGTCCCCGGCCTCGGCGACGCCGGCGACCGCCAGTTCGGCGCCGTCTGACTCCGAGCCGCCCACCAGCGGCGCATGATCGTCAATTGTTTGTCGTTGTGTACGGTTTTCGGGCGAAAAAGCGTACACAACGACAAACAATCGCCGATCTTCTCCGTTCAGGGGCCGAGGAGCAGATGGTGGACGGTGGCGCGGAGCGTGGCCAGGCGGGTGTCCGCCTCGCGGCGGGCGCGTGCGAGGCCGTCGGCGTCCGCCGTGGGCTCGACCGGGACGGCCACCTCCAGATAGGCCTTGATCTTCGGTTCGGTGCCGCTGGGACGAACGACCACCCGTCCACCGTCCGTCAGCCGAAAAATGATCACATCAGCTGGTGGGACGGCACCGGCCGCCTGGCCGGGCGTAGACGGCACGGGTTCGGCGGCCGGGGCGGGTTCGGGTTCGGCGGTCGGGACCGGTGCAGGTGCGGCGGCCGGGACCGGGGCCGGGGCGGGTGCGGGCGCGGCGGTCGGG
>NZ_CEVIVC010000018.1:56269-60513 GCF_982290645.1 Protofrankia sp. CiP1_Cm_nod4 | reverse complement strand
GCCGGGCCAGCCCGCCCCCGCCCCCGGCGGCGGGAACGGCACACAGCCCTCGCCGAGGGCGCCGGCGACCCCGGCCGAACCGGCCCCCAGCGCGACAGCCCAGCCACCCGCCACCGCCACCCCGACGAAACCGGCGCCGACCTCGCCGGCGCCAGTCCCCAGCAGAACGGCCCAATCACCCACCAGCGCCCCGACGAAGCCACCGGCCTCCCCGTCCGGGGCGCCCACCACGGCGCCGGCCGGCCCTCCATCCGCCGCGGCCTCGCCCGCGGCGGCCTCGCCCGCGGCGGCCTCGCCCGCGGCGGCACCGCCGCGGGCCTCCTCCACCCAGACGGTGTCGCAGACGTCCAGGCCACGGCCCACAGCACGGCCTCGATCGCCGACGAACCGCGACCAGCGCGCACCATCGAAGCCGGCCGGCCCAGCCGGCCCAGCCGGAACAGCCGGAACAGCCGGAACAGCCGGGCGGCCAGTGGCCACAGCCGGGCAGGGGCCCGCGAACCCGAGCGCCACCACGGACGCCGCCACCAGCGGCGGCGGCTTCACCCCACGAGGCCCCGCGCGAGCGGACCCGGCGCGACAGGGCCCCACACGACAGGGCCCGGCGACACGGACGGCTGTCATCCATCCGCCGCGCATGCCCATCGGCACGATCTCCGACAGCGGTGCCAGCGATCACTCGATCCGGGTGCGGACGCCCCTCACCCGTGGCGGTGGATGGCTGCCACGGACGCTGACGGACTGGCTGACCGGTGCCGCCGGGTGGCGCGACAACCACGGCATCCACTGGTTGCCCGTCGTCCACCCCTCGCTCCTGCATGTGCTGGCTGTCACCGTCGGTGCTCTCCCCCTCCTCCGGGGAGCCGGCCCGACGACGCGCCCACGCCGGTGCCCGTCCCCCGCGGTGCGCCGCTCCCCCGGCCAGGCCAGTACGTCCGATGGCGGGTATTCCCTCACCTTCACGGCCTGACATACCCACGTCACGCTGACTCACAGTCACCTGATGCGATCTTTTGGTGACCGTATGCTCATGGCAGGCGGCCGGGGCCGCGGCAGGCGCAGCTGTCGCGGCCCCGGCCGCCTACGGGGCTCGGATTCCGATCAACCCCGCGAGCGATGCCGGGCCACCGCCGGTGGGGCCCGGCCCTGCCCGCGATTCGCGGCCGGTCGGCGGCCCGAGCGCCGACCGTGATCCCCGGGACGCGGAGGAGCCTGTGACCCACTGCCCGCCAGGCCCTGACATGACGGCCGGCCGCGCCGTCCTCGTCCAGGACAGTCCGTGATCACGAAGAACGCGCGTGACGTCCCGCCGAAGCACCGGCGCGAGGCCACCCGGCCGCCGCCCGGCCAGCGGGTACTTGTCGCGCGCGCCATGGTGCGCGCGGCCCTGAGCATCGTCGCCCAGCTGTTCCTGTACTACCTGCTTCCCTTCGGACGGTCCCTCGGGGGCGGCGTGCACGCGGGCCTGGGGATCGCGCTGGCCGCCGCCCTGCTGGCGTTCGCCGGCATCGTCGGCATCCAGATCCGGCGTATCGCCCGGTCCGCCTACCCCGGGCTGCGCGCCGCCGAAGCCTTCGCCGTGTCCCTCCCGCTGTTCCTGCTGATCTTCGCGGGAACCTACTTCGTGCTCGGACGTGAACAGGCCTGCGCATTCACCCAGGCGATGACGCGCACGGACGCCCTGTATTTCGCACTCACCGTGTTCACCACTGTCGGTTTCGGCGATATCGCTCCCGTTACCCAGACAGCCCGGATCATCACCATGATTCAGATGCTCGGCAATCTCGTCGTGGTCGGTCTTGTCGCGCAGATTTTTCTTGGCGCCATCACCGCCGGGATACGCCGCCGCGCTAGCCGGGAGCCCGAGTGAGTGCGGCCGACCGCGCCGGCCGCCCGGCCGGCCGGCGACGGCGGTCATCAGCCAGCGACAATCCGGTCGCCGACCGACCAGCCCGGCGATCCTGACGACCAGCAGGACCAGGCCGACGGGACCGGCCGGCAGGACCAGGCCGGCAGGACCAGGCGGGCGGCACGGCCGGCCGTCCAACGGGCATGACAGCCGGCGGAGCCGGCGTGAACAAAACGAGCGAAACAGGTGAAACGGGATAGGTGTCCTACAGAACTCCGGGCGACGCACCGCACCCGTGACACACGACGATAGAATCCCGGCACATATCCGGGGAAGCCCCCAGTGACCGAAGATACCAACCAGGATGCCATCAGAATTATACCTGCGAAAGGGCCGGGACGTGACGACAGGTGAGCCGTCGTGACAACAGGTGACTTACACCGTGGTCCCACGGTGCGTCGCATCGTCCTGGGCTCCCAGCTCCGTCGATTACGTGAAGGCAGGGGCATCAGCCGGGAGGCCGCCGGATACAGCATCCGGGCTTCCGAATCGAAGATCAGCCGTCTGGAACTCGGCCGTGTCAGCTTCAAGGAACGCGACGTCGCCGATCTGCTCACCCTCTACGGTGTCACGGCCGAAGCCGAACGGGAGCCGTTGCTGTCCCTGGCCCGGGACGCCAACCAGCCGAGCTGGTGGCAGAACTACGGCGATGTCCTGCCGGGCTGGTTCCAGCCGTACATCGGGCTGGAGGAGTCGGCGACGCTGATCCGGTCCTACGAGGTCCAGTTCGTCCCGGGCCTGCTGCAGACCGAGGACTACGCCCGCGCCGTCATCGCTCAGGGCGGCCGGGGCTCCCCGCGGGAGGACGTCGAACGCCGGGTGAACGTCCGGATGCAGCGGCAGCACATCCTGGCCCGCCCGAGCCCTCCACACCTGTGGATGGTGCTGGACGAGGCCGCCCTGCGCCGCTCGATCGGCGGAACCAAGGTGATGCGCGCCCAGCTTGAGCACCTGATCGCCCTGACCGAGCAGCCGAACGTCACGCTCCAGGTCATGCCCTTCAGCTTCGGCGGCCACGTCGCCGAAGGTGGCGCGTTCAGCATCCTGCAGTTCCCCGAGGCGGACCTGCCCTATGTGGTCTACCTCGAGCAGCTTGCCGGCGCCGCCTACCTGGACAAGCTGGAGGACGTGGACCGCTATCTGGCCGCGATGAACCGCCTGTGCGTCGACAGCGTGCCACCGGAACGCGCCGCCAGCGCGATCAATAAGATCATCAATGAGATCTGATGCGGTCGCCCGGTGGAACCGGCCGGCGTATCGGTCACCTTCAGTAAATATTGCGGATCTGACATCACGGACCGCGATCGCCGACCGCAGCCACGGCCGACCGACCAGCCGGCACCGCGGCAGCCGGTCGTCGATATGCCGCTGTGTACTGATGTATCCGGATGTCTCCGAACTTTCCCGGAATTCGGTAGAGAGGTACTAGAATTTCCTGAGCTGAGACCCGGCGTGCAGCGGACGCCGGACGGAAGGATCTGACATGGGACTTGACGCAGCGGACGAGGAACAGCCACCAGCCAGCCTCAACCCGGACGTGCCGCACATCGCCCGGATCTACGACTACTGGCTCGGCGGCAGGAACAACTATGCCGCCGACCGCAAGGTGGCCGAAGAAGTGCTGGAGGCCGTGCCCATCACTTCTGTGAGCGTGCTGGCGAACCGCGCCTTCCTGGGCCGCGCCGTACACCATCTGGCCGCCGAGGCCGGCATCCGCCAGTTCCTCGACATCGGCACCGGCCTACCGTCCGCCAACAACACCCACGAAATCGCCCAACGGGCCGCCCCCGCCGCACGCGTCGTCTACGTCGACAACGATCCCATCGTCCTCGTCCATGCCAAAGCACTCCTGACCAGTTCCCCCCAGGGCGCGACCACCTACCTCGAGGCCGACCTGCGCGACCCCGGCACGATCCTGACAAAAGCCGCGGCCATCCTGGACTTCACCAAACCGGTGGCACTCATGCTGATCGCGATCCTGCACTGCGTCCGCGACGAGGACGACCCGTACGGCATCGTCGCCACCCTGGTGGACGCCATCCCCGCCGGCAGCTACCTGGTGTTCTCCCATCCCGCCAGCGACATCATCTCCGATGGGATGCGCAAGGCCTCGACACGTATGAACACCTCGATGGCCGAGAAAGTCACTTTCCGCGCGCACGAGCAGGTCCTGCGGTTCTTCGACGGCCTGGAACTGCTGGCGCCAGGCGTGGTCCCGACCACCCGGTGGCGGCCCGAGCCCGGAGCCGACACCACCCCCATGCCCGTCTGGGCCGGCCTCGCCAGAAAGCCATAGGAACCATCGGAACGCCGTCGGCCCCGCGTCCAGCCAACG
>NZ_CEVIVC010000018.1:44143-56176 GCF_982290645.1 Protofrankia sp. CiP1_Cm_nod4 | reverse complement strand
CCCGGCCCGCAGATATCCTTCCCCACGATGGCGGTGGCCGGGTCGAATCTTTCGTGGTATGCCGGCTGGCCGGGTTCGGTGTCGGCGTAACCGAGCGGCCGGCCCGGGGCAAGCAGCCCCTTTTTCATGGCTTCGCAGTCGAAATCCCAGTACAGGGCGCCCCTGCCACCGATACCGCTTATTCCATCCCGGCCTGCCGGTGCCGTTCCCGGCCGGTAGAAGGTGATATCAAGATCACGATGCACCGTGAGCAGCGCCCGGAAGGAATCACGGCGCAGCGGATACACATACACGTGGTTCGCCGTGACCACCAGCGTCCCCGGCTTTTCACCAGGAGCGTAGGTGATACTCCCCTTCGCCCGGGCGTCAGGGGCCGCCAACGTCACACCCGGCGCGAAACGCGCGGCAGGGAAAAGAATCTCGTCGTTTTTCGACGGATCGGCGGCCGTCTCCTGGATGGACTGCCGTAGTCCGTTGTTCATGGTCGCGTACACCGGACCGAGGTCACCGCCGAACACCCGGGGATCCAGGTAGGCGGCGACCAGGAGCTTCTTCGCCTGTTGCAGGGCCGTCTCGACCTCGGCCGCGGTGAAGGAGCCGGTGTCGGCCGCGGCGGGCAGGACAAGCCCGTCCGCGCCGGCGGCGAAACTCGCGGCCGGGGTGCCAGCAAAAGGATCCGCGGCGGTCGGTGACGCCGCGTTCCGATCGTCCCGTATCCGGTGCAACAGCGGCAGGCCGAACAGCACGCCCACGCAGAAGGCCGCGACGAGAACCACCGTGACAGCCAGCAGGATCCGGCGGACCATGGCCCGCCGCCCCCGGCGGGCGTGCCTGTCGAGGACTTCTCCCCACGGGTCGTACTGATGAATACCTACTGAAAGCCCTTGTCAAGGGAGAAAGGTGATGAAGCTGACAGGCATGACATAAGGCCGCGGGGCGCATCGACCGACTTCTGGAACGGGCGGCCCGAGCCGCACGGCATGAAGATCAACAGAATGTTGGCCGGATGTCCCGGATACCGGGGCTCGGCCGCGGCCATCCTCGGCCAGGCCGGCTGATCACGGCCTGGCTGATCACGTTCTGGCCGGTTCCGCTCTGGCCAGCCCCTGGCCGGGCGGGGTGTGCTCGGGACGCGGTATCGCGGGCCGTCACTCGTCGGTGAGGCAGGTCAGGCCCCAGGGGCGGTTGTCGACACGGGTCATGACGAGGGTGGCCCGGCGGGTACCGGAGAGCTTCAGGCGTTTACGCAGCTCGTCGACGTCACCCGCCAGGCCGCGCCGCCGGATGTCGACCGATCCGATGTCCAGCGCGCGCAGGCGGGCGGGCAGCTGCTTCTGGTTCCACGGCGCGGAGTCGATGACGCGCAGCGGACGGCCGAACGGCGTGCGTATCGGTGCGTCCGCCGACAGGAAGGCGATTCTTTCGTCGATCTTCCAGGCGCCAAGTTCCCGGGCCAGCTCCGCGACGAGCCCGGCACGGGTGACAGCCGGGTTCGGGTCGAGGAGGTATTCACCCGGCGCCCGCACCGGCACCGCGGGCGCCCCGTAGCCCGCCGGCGCGGGGGTGAGCGTGTGCCCGCCGGGCAGGAGGGTCGCGCGGGTGCCCGTGGTGGCCAGCGCCGGGGACCAGGCCACCGCCTCCTTGAGGTCCCTGCCCACGGCGATGAACTCCAGCTCCCAGCCGGCGGGCACGGCCTCCCGCGGAAGCCCGGGAGCGGCCTTGATCCCCACCTTCGCGACCCGTCCGGCGAGCTCCAGGCACCAGGCCAGCGGTGGCTCGCTGTCACCGGTGCGCAGCCGCCGCTGACCGGCGCGCCGGGCCGGGTCGACGAACACCGCGTCCGCCCCCGCCAGATCGACGTCGCGGACGTCGGAGAGAACGGTCGTCACGCTGCCCCCGACGCCCAGGACGTCCGCGTTGGCCCGCGCGACACGCAGATGGAGCGGGTCGACGTCCACGGCGATCACCCGGTGGTGCCCGGCGAGCGCGAGCATGTCCCCGCCGATACCGCAGCACAGGTCGGCGACGGTATCCCCGGCCGCGTACCGCGAAGCGGTGTGCTCGGCCACGACCTGCGGCGACGCCTGTTCCAGGCCGGCGCGGGTGAAGAACATCTCCATCGCCCGGCTGAACTTCGCCCCGGCCGCCGTCCGCAGCTCGTGCTGGCCCAGCGCGTCGACCACGAGATCCGTCGGATAGTCGACACGCAGCCGCGTCCCGAGGCGCAGCGCCTGCCGCGGGCCGGCCGTTCCCCTGGCTCCCCCGCCTCCGCCGATGCCGCCGCCCGCACCGGCTTCGCTGGCGAGGCGATCGAGCAGTTCGCTCCCGCTGGACGTCAGCAACGCCTCGAAGCGCGCCACCCGCGATTCCGTTTCGTCTCCCTTCCCGCGACGGCGGCCTGCCGTTGGGAGGAAACGGGAAGACCGAAGAGCGCAAAGAACTCAGGCCCCATGATCCAAAAAAGGATCACAGGGCCTGCGTGGTCGGGGTGGCGGGATTCGAACCCACGACCTCTTCGTCCCGAACGAAGCGCGCTACCAAGCTGCGCCACACCCCGTGACCACCACGAAGTCTACCTGATCCGCCGGCCATCCTCGGCACGGGGTGGCCGGACAGGTTCGCGGGGAGCGGCTCCAGCCCCCGGCAGCGGCACGAAGGCCGCGACAGCGCCCACCTCCACCACGGGCCACGCTCACCCCCACGGGCCACGGCGCCGGGTCCGCGCGGGGCGTCAGGTCCATGCGGCCGGCGCGAGGGTGATCAGGGTGGCCTCCGGCCGGCAGGCGAACCGGACCGGCGCGAACGGGGACGTCCCGAGGCCCGCGGAGACGTGCAGCCACGACGAACGCCCGCCGGCCTCGTAACGGGACAGCCCGCGGACCCGGCCACGGTCGAGGCCACAGTTGGCGACCAGCGCCCCGACGAACGGCACCCGGATCTGCCCGCCGTGTGTGTGGCCGGAGAGCGTCAGCGCCACCCCGTCCGCGGTGTAGGCGTCCAGCACCCGGGGCTCCGGGGTGTGTGACAGCCCCAGCACCAGATCGACGTCGCCGTCGTCGCGCGGGCCGAGCACCGCGGAGAGATCGTCCCGCCCGAGCCTGGCGTCGTCGACGCCGCGGACGTCGATCCGCAGCCCACCGGCGCGCAGCGTCGTCCGGCTGTTGGTCAGGTCCAGCCAGCCGCTGTCGGCGGTCAGGCTCTTGGCGAAGCCGGCCCAGTCCAGCGGGGTGCCCTTCGGGGTGGAGACGTCCTTGGGCAGCAGGTAGCGGTGCGGGCTCTTCAACGTCGGCGCGTAGTAGTCGTTGTTGCCCGGCACGAACACCCCGGGGAAGCCGGACAGGGACGACAGCGCCAGCAGCGTCGGCTCGTCGGCGTCCGGATGCGCCAGGACGTCACCGGTCAGCACCACCAGGTCGGGCACCAGGCGGGCGAGATCCCCGATCCACTCCAGCTTGCGCTTCTGGTTCGGGGTGATGTGCAGGTCGGAGATGTGCAGGATACGCAGTGGCGGTGCGTCCCGCGCGAGCATCGGCAGCACCACCCGACGCAGGGTGTAGGCGGTGCGCTCGTAGCCAGCGGCATATGCCAGGGCAAGGGCACCTGCCGCTCCGAGCCCGGTGGCCGTCCGACCGACAGTGCGCCCCCGCGCCCCTGAAGGTGACCGTTTCAACCGTCGCCCACTCGTCATCGGACAAGTGTGGCTCAGGTTGCGCTGTGATGGGCGGCTCGCGGGGCGCGTCGCGTACGCCGTGACCGACCGGACATCCGCCGCCGGCACCTGCCGGGCCGGCCGTCGGCGCCCGCCGAGGCCAGAGCTGGTCCGGCAGCCGACCGGTACGTGGGTGGACGTGGCCGCAACGGCCGTGGAGGGCGGTGCGATGGCCGGGTCAGCCGCCGCTGGGGCCGAGGGCGTCGGCGGGGGCGGGCAAACCCGCGGGCCTGGGCTCCTTCAGCTCGATGAAGATCGAGTGCGTGTCGGTGCCGCCTGTGTTCTCGCCGCTGTGCCGTTGGGCGTCGAGCCAGCGCGCCTGCCCGGCGGGGAGATCGACCTCGGCCTGCCGGCCACCGGCGCTGATCCTGCGCCGGAACGAGGTCAGGGTGACCATGACGCTGTCGGGGTGCTCGTGGGGGCTGGTCCTGTCACCGGGCCGGTCCCGGTACTCCAGGATCCGGACCCGGTCGTTCTCAAAGATCACCTTGTAGAGGTCGGGGTCCGTCACCGCCGGATCCAGGCACATGGCCACCTCACCTGCCTCACCATCATGATCCGTCCCATCATCATGGGATTCACATGTCCAACATGGGACCCATATTCCATGGGATGAAAGTACTATGATGGAGATGTCGGTTCCATATGAGCTGACGGGACGCCGCCAGCAGAAGGCCCGTACCCGCGACGCGCTGGTCACGGCCACCCGCAGGCTGCTCGCCGAAGGGGTGACCCCAGGCGTCGAAGACGCCGCCGCGGCGGCCGGGATCTCCCGGACGACCGCGTACCGCTACTTCCCCAACCAGCGCGCCCTGCTGCTCGCCGCCCACCCGGAGATCCAGCACGAGTCCCTGCTGCCCGACGACGCACCGAGCGACCCGCTGGCCCGGCTGGACCTGGTGATGCGGGCCCACCTGCGCATCACCCTCGACTGGGAACCGCAGCTACGCGCCGCCCTGCGGCTGTCACTGGACGCTGCTGCCGATGCCCAGCCGCCGGTGCTGCGCCAGGGGCGTGCCATCGGCTGGATCGAACGCGCCCTGGCACCTCTGCGGGAGACCCACCCCGACCTCGACCCGCACCGGCTGGCCGTCACGATCCGCTCCGCCGCCGGTATCGAGGCACTGATCTGGCTCACCGACGTCGCTGGTCTCTCCCGCGACGAGGCCGCCGAGACCCTGCGCTGGTCGGCCCTCGCCCTGCTGCGGGCCGCGCTCGCGGGCAGCCCACCCGCCAGTAGCTGTTGATCGCTCCCAGGGCAGGCCGCCGCCAGCGGCTCCGGCGCCGGCTTCTCGGCGATCCGCCGATGCGACGGGCGTCCGGCGCCGACCACTAAGGTCATCTGTGTGAGCGAACTGAAGGATCGTCTGCGGGCGGATCTCACCACGGCGATGAAGGCGCGGGACGCGCTGCGGACGTCCACCCTGCGGATGGCCCTGGCGGCGCTGAAGGACGAGGAGGTCGCCGGCAGGAGCGTTCGCGAGCTGTCCGACGCCGAGGTGCAGAAGGTACTCACCCGGGAGGTCCGCAAACGGCGGGAGGCCGCCGAGGCCTTCACCGCGGCGGGCCGCGCGGAACAGGCCAGCAAGGAAAACGACGAGGGTGGGATCCTGGCCGCCTACCTCCCTCAGCAGCTTGGCGACGACGAACTCGCCGCGATCATCGACAGGGTGGTCGCCGAACACGGCCTGGCCGGGCCGAAGGCCATGGGCGCCGCGATGAAGGCGGTCCAGCCCGAGGTGGCCGGGCGTGCGGACGGGGCCCGCGTCTCCGCCCTGGTCCGTGCCCGGCTGGCCGCGTCGCCGCCCGCCTAGCCCGTGAGCCGGACGCGAGCTGGACGTGAGCGGAACGTGAGCTGGGCACCGCTGGCGGCGGCATCCGGTACCTGCCGCTGACGAACTGGCCACCGCGGGCCAGCGGATCCCCCGTCAGCGGCAGGTGGGCGCGGCCCGTCCGGACACCGGCCGGGCGGCGTACGGCCCTGGTGGGACACGGCCGACCGGCCCCCGGTCAGGGCCGACCGGCCCCCGGTCAGGGCCGACCGGCCCCCGGGCAGGAGAGGGCGGCTCCCGGGCAGGAGAGGGCGGACGGGACGATCCGCCAGCGGCCGGCAGGGCCCGTCAGCCCGCGCCAGCCCTGCCGTCGCCCCGGGCACGCCTGGATCCCGCGGTGGCGGGACCGGGGCGAACGGAGGTCCTCCCGCTGTCGAGCCGGGCCGGGGCTCCCCCGGCGTCGGTTCGGAAGGAGCGCAGGACGAAGCCCTGGGAGACCATCAGCACGACCTCCGAGCCCTCGTCCACCTCCTGATTGCCGCCGGGATTCATCGCCAGCACCGTCCCCTTCGAGAACGGGCTCCAGATCTCCTGCACCGTCACCCGGAAGCCCTGGGAGGTCAGCTGCTGCTGTGCCAGGGACAGGTCCAGGCCGACGACGTCCGGCAGCGTCTTCTTCGCCGGGTGGGGCTGGGTGGCGTCCGGGGAGGGCATCGGCGCGACCGGCAGCCCGAGCCCGTCGACGGTGCCACGCATCGTCCTCGCCCACACCTGGGCGGGCAGGCCGCCACCGTAGACGACCGGATGACCGAGGACGTTACGCAGCGGATACGTCGTGGGTGAGCGCGGGTCGGCGACGGTCACGGCGGTGGCCAGCTGGGGGATGTAACCGGCGAACGACGCGGTGCTGAAGCCTTCGGCGGTGCCGGTCTTGCCCGCGGCCGGCCGGCCGATCTGCGCGTTGGGGGCCCCGGTCCCGTACAGGATGACGCCTTCGAGGACCGAGGTGACCGTGTCCGCGATCTCTGTCCTGAGCACCTGGCGGCACGGCCCGGGCGCGGTGTAGGGCACCGGCCGGTCGGTGCTGCCGACCCGCTGGGTGATCGACTCGAAGGGCCGCGGATCGCACCGGACACCGTGGTTGGCCAGCGTGGCGTAGGCGGTCACCAGATCCATGGTGGAGATCTCGTTGGTGCCGAGCACGGCCGCTCCGTCGACCGGCCCGATGCCGCCGCCGGGGCAGCGCAGGGACGCGGACTGGTCCTGCACCCGGCAGGAGGTCACCCCCAGCCGGCGTGCCATCTCGGCGGTGCTGCGCAGCCCGACCTTCTCCGCGAGCTGGATGTAGTAGGTGTTGACCGAGTCCCAGGTCGCCGTGGTCATGGAATATAAGCCGGCCTCGTTCGGGTCGGCGTTGCCGTAGCAGTCCCCCTGGCTCTGGCGCCCGTTGTCGTCGGTGTCCGGATTGTGGAAGACATCCGAGTGGTAGCAGGCCGGGGAATAGTACGTGGTGTTCAGCGGCAGCCCCTTTTCCAGGGCCGCGGCAAGGGTGAAGACCTTGAAGGTGGATCCCGGGGAGAACGAGGCCTGCTCCAGCGGGATTATCTGCTTGGTGTGCACGAAGTCGGTGGTCCGCTCCGGCGGCTGGCCGTCCGCGGACGGGCCGTACTCCCGGTTCACCGCCAGCGCCAGCACGTTCCCGGTGCCCGGCTGGAGCGTCACCACTCCCGCCGCCACCCGGTTTCCGGGCGGCACGACGGTGTTCGCCGCGTTCTGCGCGGCGGCCTGGGCGACCGGGTCGAGCGTGGTGCGGATCGTCAGGCCGCCCTCGAACAGCAGCCGCTCCCGGTCCGTCTGGGTCGCCCCGAAGCGCTCGTCGGCAAGCAGCGCGCGGCGGACGTAGGCGCAGAAGAACGGCACCGACGACAGCTGGCAGGGGTCTGCCGCCTGCGGTGGACGGTTGAGCACCACCGGGGCCCCCCGAATCTGTCGCAACTGCTCATCGCTGACGTGGCCGAGTTCGTGCATACGCTCCAGGACGACGTCCCGTCGCGACATCGCCGCCTGCGGGTGCAGCACCGGGTTGTAGGCGGTCGGGTTCTTGACCAGACCTGCCAGCATCGCCGCCTGCGGGAGGGTGAGCTGGTCGGCCTCGACGTTGAAATAGTGTTTCGCCGCGGTTTCCACGCCGTAGGCGCCGTCCCCGAAGTAGGCTATGTTCAGATACCTTTCAAGAATCTGGTCCTTGCTCAGGTGCTCCTCGAGGTAAAGTGCGTAGCGTGCTTCCCGGAGTTTACGTCTGACGGTCTGCTCGGTCGCGGCGTCTTTTTCCTCCTTGGAGGTCGCGGCCTGCAGGAGGACGTTCTTCACGTACTGCTGAGTGAGAGTGGACCCGCCTTGCGTGACCGCCCCGGACTCCTGGTTGGAGACATAGGCCCGCAGCAGCCCCCGGTAGTCGAGGCCGGTGTGCTCGTAGAAGCGGGAGTCCTCGATGTCTATGACCGCCTGGCGCAGTACCGCCGGAATGCGGTCGAGGGGGACGATCTGCCGGTCCTGCTCACCTCGCAGATATCCGATGACATTACCCCTGGCGTCCAGGATGCGGGACGCCTGCGGCAGTGGCGGGACGGCGAGGTTCGCCGGCAGGTCCAGGAAGGCGTCGGCGCCGCCCTTCACCGTCAGGCCCGCCAGCGCCACGACCGGCAACATCACCAGCGCGAGCAGGACACCCGCGAGCCCGCTGAGGATCATGGCCTGCCCGGCCCGCTCGACCACCGTCCACACGCGCGGACGGCCGCGACGTGGACCGTCCGGCATCAGGCCGGCACCCGACGCGACCCCTCTGCCGTAGCCGGCCCGGTCGGAACCGGCGGGCGGCCACAGGCCCTCGCGGCCTGGGCCTGTCGCGCTGGTCACGTCCGGGAACCTCCAAACGGCCCCCTCGCACGGCCGCTCAGCCGCGCTTCCCGCACCAGCGTACGACCGCACGGAACGGACATATGAATGTCACGCACACGACATGATCTGGTTACAGATAGCGCCTCTCTCGTCATTCGGATCAATGGCCCGGACGGGTCATTTAGACAACCACCCGTGTGGGGTCTGTGCCGTGGCGGAGACGCTCCATACGGTTTCGGGCGAAGCCACGTCACCACCCGCACGGGCCCCCTGACCCGGTCTCGAGAAGAAAGGCAGGTGGCATGACCAGCAGCCTGGCGACCCGCACCAGTGCCGCCCGACGTGCCAGCTCGACACAGTTGATCGGCTCGACCGTCGACGGCGACTGGACCGCGAACGCGGCCTGTCGCGACCTGGACCCGGACGACCTCTTCGTCCAGGGAGCGGCACAGAACCGGGTGAAGACCCGGTGCTTCGGATGCCTCGTCCGCACCGAGTGCCTCGCTGACGCCCTTGACAACCGAGTGGAGTTCGGAGTCTGGGGCGGTATGACCGAACGGGAACGCCGGGCACTGCTGCGCCGGCGACCGGACGTCACATCGTGGCGGAAGCTGCTCGCGGACGCGCGCGCCCACCACGGCACCGCCTCCGCCGGTTAGGACCGTCCGCACCTCGTCCCCTACTGGTCACCTACTGGCGTCCTGTTGGTTTTTCGTTGACGAACTCGCTGTCCGGCTCCCCAGCGCGGCTCATCATCACACGTCTATGGGGCATTGCGGACATCAACGTCACTAACGGGACAACCGCTCGACGACGGCGTCGCTGCCAGCGATGATCCGGGCTAGCCGGACGAGCAAGGACGACCGGACGGACTCAGATGCCCGATCCGCTCGACGGGTGCGCGATCACAACCGTTCGCGCACCCGCGGGCTCGACCAGCCGACAGCCCCCGCGGGACACGCGACACCGCCGCCCGCGCGCCTGTGACGTTCCGTAGTCCCCGCCGGTTGAGATCCACCCGGCGGGGCAGGCGACACCGCTGCCCTGCGCCCCCACAGTCCTCATGAAACCGGCCGGTCGCCGACAGCCCCACCAACGCCAGGCGGGAGACGGCGTCGGCGAACGCAGCCACGGCGCGGCGGACGCGGGGTGACAGGGGACGAGAACCACGTCACCACCCCATTCGGCCGCCACCCTCTTCGGTTCGCGCTAGCTGGTCTGCCCCGGGGCGACGTCGTGGGCCTGCTCGGGGAGGCCGGGAAGGTCGGGGAAACCGGGCGGACTGTCACCGGCAAGTACGGCGCCGACAGCGCGCAGGCCGTCGAGGTCGTGAACGTCGCCGGCGAACGCGTCGACCTCGACCAGGGGCGTGTCGGGATGCGCGCTGGTGAAGCGGTCCCGCAGGCGCTGCTCCCGGGTGGCCAGCCGCACCCGTTCCGCGTGGATGCGCAGCACCGCCGCCGCCAGCGGATGTTCGGCGTGCTCACCGAGCGTCTCGGCCGCCGCCAGGCTGCGTTCCACGGTCAGCCCGCGGGCGGGCGGCCCGACCGGGTGGACCCGGTTGACGACGAGGCCCGCCAACGGCATCCCGTCCGCGTCGAGACGGTCGACGAAGTACGACGCCTCCCGCAGCGCCGCGGCCTCCGGCGCCGCCACCACGACAAAGGACGTCCCGGGCGCGCCCAGCAGCTGGTACGTCTGGTCGGCGCGCTGCCGGAACCCTCCGAACATCGTCTCCAGGGCGGCCACGAACTGGCTGAGGTCGGCGAGCAGCTGCGCGCCGACGATCTTCGTCAACACCCTGCTGAACACACCCAGCCCGACGCCTACGACCTTCAGGTACATCTTCCCGCCGGCCTTCGCCGGGGCGAGCAGCAGCCGCAGCAGCCGGCCGTCGAGAAAGGCGCTCAGGCGGTTGGGCGCGTCCAGGAAGTCCAGGGCCGACCGGGTCGGCGGGGTGTCGACGACGATGAGGTCCCACTCGCCCGTCGCGTCCAGCTGGCCGAGCTTCTCCATCGCCATGTACTCCTGGGTACCGGCGAAGGACGACGACAGCGACTGGTAGAAGGGGTTGTCGAGTAACTGCTGGGCGCGCTCCGGGGTCGCGTGCACGAGGACGATCTCGTCGAACGTCCGCTTCATGTCGAGCATCATCGCGTCGAGATGGCCACCCGCGGAGCGGTCCACCCCCACGACCTCCCGGGGGTTGTTGTCCAGCTCGGTCAGGCCCATGGACTGGGCCAGCCGGCGGGCCGGGTCGATCGTGAGGACGACCGTCCGGCGGCCCCGCTCGGCCGCGCGCAGCGCGAGCGCGGCGGCGACCGTGGTCTTCCCGACCCCGCCCGACCCGCAGCACACGATGATCTTCTCGCTGTCGAGCATGGCGTCGACGTCCAGCACCGGCACCGCGGACGCCGGCGCCATGGACGCGGGCACCCTGGACGCGGGCGTTGCCGGGGGCAGCCGCGTCCCCACAGCCGCGAGCCCGCTCGTCCGACCGTTGCTCATCCGACCATCCGTTGCATCCGCAACAACTCCGCGAACCGGTAGATCACGCCGACGTCCACGCCGTCGGCGACCAGGGGCAGTTCGTACACAGGACGTCCCAACGCCTCGATCTCGCCGCGTTCGGCCCGCTCCAGGGCCACCCGGTGGGCATGCTGGGCCGCCTCCGCCACCAGCGCGTCCACCAGCGCGGCAGCGGGGACGATGCCGGCCGCCTTCACGCCCGCGGCCAGCTCCTCGACGTCCAGCCGGCCCGCGCCGGCCCGCTTGAGCTCCTCGTCGACGAGCAACGGCGTCCGGACCATGTTCACGATCACACCGCCGACCCGCAGCCCGGCGGCACGCAGCTCGGCGACGCCGTCCACGGTCTCCTGGACCGGCATCTCCTCCAGGAGGGTGACCAGGTGCACGGCTGTCTGCTCGGAGCGCATCACCGCCATCACGCTGTCGGCCTGGGCGCGGACCGGGCCCACCCTGGCCAGCCCGGCGACCTCGGCGCTGACGTTGAGGAACCGGGTGACCCGCCCGGTCGGCGGCGCGTCGAGAACCACCGCGTCGTAGGCCCTGCCCCCGGGGCGGGCCGCGTCCGGGCGGTTGACCGCCTCCTTCACCTTGCCGGTGAGCAGGACGTCACGGACGCCCGGCGCGATCGTGGTGGCGAAGTCGACGGCGCCGATCCGCTCCAGCGCCCGGCCCGCGCGGCGGAGGTTGTAGAACATCTCCAGGTACTCCAGCAGCGCCTCCTCCGCGTCGATGGCGAGCGCGAAGACCTCGCCGCCACCGGGAGCGCTCGCGACCTTGCGTTCCGCGTAGGGCAGCGGCGGGGTGTCGAAGAGCTGGGCGATCTGCTGGCGTCCCTCGACCTCGGTGAGCAGGACGCGCCTGCCACCGGTGGCCAGTGCCACCGCGAGCGCACCGGCGACGGTCGTCTTGCCGGTGCCGCCCTTGCCGCTCACCACGTGCAGGCGGCAGCGCCATGGCCCGTCCGCGGCGTCCCACGATGGAGTCTCCTGCGGCGTCACATCAACGACCGTACCCGGCCGGCCCCGGCCGTTCCGGTCGACGAACAGGCAGCGGGCGCGATATCCACCGATATGTCCTTCACCCGTGTCCTTCGCCGGGCCCGTGCCCGCCCGTGCCCGCCCGCGG
>NZ_CEVIVC010000018.1:37273-43794 GCF_982290645.1 Protofrankia sp. CiP1_Cm_nod4 | reverse complement strand
CCAGGTGCAGGCCGGGTGCGGGCCAGGTGCGGGCCAGGTGCGGGCCAGGGCGGCGCGGACGCCGCAGGGCCGCCGCGCCATCCGCCCCGCCCGCGGCCCGGCCACCAGGGCCGCGCACTTCCTCCCGGCGATGTCCTCCAGGCTGCTTCAGACGGCCGGGCGGAGCCTGCCAAGCGCCCGTCAGACGAGCCTGCGAGCCCCCTTCGGGCCGGTCCCGCGCGTGCTCCCGGCGTGGGCGCCGAGAGGCACGCCGTGGACGTCGTCACGTGATCCTCGGCCGCGACGCACTATGGTCACAAGTCATGCAGACCTGGGAGTACGCGACAGCGCCGGTGCTGATCCACGCGACCAAGCAGATCCTCGACAACTGGGGGGCGGACGGCTGGGAGCTGGTCCAGATCGTCCCGGGGCCGAACCCGGAGAGCCTGGTCGCCTACTTCAAGCGCCCCAAGGGCGAACCGGCGAGGTGAGCGCCGTGACAGCCGACGCGGCGACCCCGTTGCAACGCCTGGCCGCGCTCGGCCTGACGCTGCCCACGGCCCCGTCGCCGGCGGGCGCGTACGTGCCCGCCCGGCGGCACGGTGACCTGGTGTGGACGGCCGGACAGCTCCCCCTGGTGGACGGCGTCCTCGCCGCGACCGGGCCGGTCGGCGAGGCCGCCGACGGCGGCTCGGTGCCGGCGGAGCGCGCTGCCGACCTGGCCCGGATCAGCGCCCTGAACGCGCTGGCGGCCGCGGCCGCGGTGGCCGGCGGCCTGGACGCGATCACCGGTGTCGTCAAGGTCGTCGGGTTCGTCGCGAGCGTGCCCGCGTTCACCGGCCAGCCGGCAGTGATCAACGGTGCGAGTGACCTGTTCGTGGCGGTGTTCGGTGACGCCGGACGACATGCCAGGTCCGCGGTCGGGGTGGGTGTCCTGCCGCTGAACGCTCCGGTCGAGGTGGAGATCGTCGTCACCGTCAGCTAGCCCTTGTCGGGGAACCGCGAACGGACGGCGTGCACGCGGGCCGCCGTCCAGCTGTGGATATATCCAAACGATAACTGTCCACCGGCGGCTGGTCATCGAAAAACGGCTGTATACGGGCCTTCGAACGAGACGCAGCTCACAGCTGGCCGCGACCGCCGACATGGTGCGCGAGCCGGGGCGGACAACCTACTGTCTACGGCAGAACTACTGTCTACGGCAGAACTAGCCGACTCGACGGTCGGGCCGGTGGGCAGCCCGAGCCAGCGGGCAGTCCGGTGGGCCGTCCGGGCAACGAGCGGGTGGAGTGCCGGGCCACCCGCGCGGCAGAGCATCGTCCGCTTCGGAACCTGGTGAGTGACCTGTGGGGCATACGAGCGTTACGGGCGGCGTGCCCGGCCCGCGCACGGCGGCCCCGGCGGAGGGCGGCCCGCCCGCGCCGCGGCAGGTGACCCTGCTGGCCTCGCTGCTGCTCGCGCCCAACCCCGGCCCGATGACCCTGGACGGCACGAACACCTGGATCCTGCGCGCCCCGGGCGCCACCGGCTGCGTCGTGGTCGACCCCGGCCCACCCGGCCCCGGCCATCTCGCGGCGATCGTCGCGGCCGGGCCGGTCGACGTCATCCTGCTCACCCATGGTCATATTGATCACAGTGAGGGTGCCGTGCCGCTGCACGAGCTGACCTCCGCGCCGGTGCGCGCCCTTGACGCCGCCCACCGGCTCGGCGACGAAGGGCTGGCCGAGGGCGACGTGATCGCCGCCGCCGGGGTGGAGATCCGGGTGCTGGCCACCCCCGGCCACAGCAGCGACTCGCTGTCGTTCGTCCTCACCGACGACCGGTGGACCGGCACCGGCGGCACCAGCGGCACCGGCGGCGTCAACAGCGGCGCCAGCGGTCACGACGTCCCGGCGCCCACCGCGGGAAGCTCGGTCCTCACCGGCGACACGATCCTCGGCCGGGGCACGACCGTGGTCGCGCACCCCGACGGGCAGCTCGGCGACTACCTGGCCAGCCTGCGGCGCCTACGCGAGCTGGGTGACGCCATGGTGCTCCCCGGCCACGGGCCGCATCTGCCGGCCGCGGGCCGCGCCGCGGCGGCGTACCTCGCGCACCGGGAGGCCCGGCTCGACCAGGTCCGGGCGGCCCTCGCCGCCGGCGACAGCACGGTCCGTCAGATCGTTCAACGGATCTACGCGGACGTCGACCGTGCCCTGTGGCCGGCCGCGGAGATGTCCGTCCGCGCCCAGATCGAGCACCTGCGCCAGCGGCGGGAACTGCGGACCACACCGCTCGAGCTCCCGCTCGCATAGGCCGCCGTTCCGGCGGCGGAGACGGCCTTCCGGCCGCGTCCACAAATCATGATCGCGTCGACGGCGGGACCCGCACGAACACGAAAACATGATCGCATCGCCTTCGGCCCCGCCAGCCCACGCACCTCCGGTGATGCGAAAACATGATCGCATCGCCTTCGGTGGGGAGGGTAGAGCCGGCCGGATTCTGGACATCCCACACCGCCCTCTTCCTTCCTGGAAACCGTTAAGATCAGCACGAACAGAAGATCTCGTACGGTTGGCTTATGCTCGCGGCCGGGAGGCGACCACCCGTGCGCAACGCTCCGGATATATCCGACCACGTCAAAAGGGTCCGGTCCTGGATACCGTGCCGGCAGGCCCGATACACCGGGCAGGCCGGCCGGACGTCATGGCCAGGCTCTGACTCCGGCTTCAGGGCGCCCCAATGATCACATCTCCCCTCGGTGGAACGCTGCGCTGCCCGCGGTGCGGCACTCCCGCCGTTCCCGGTGGACGGTTCTGTTTCCACTGCGGGCTGCCGTTGCAGACCGAAAACGGCATGGGCACCGACGAGGGCGCCGAACGCCGGGTCGTCACCGTCCTGTTCGGCGACCTCTCGGACTTCACCGCGTGGGCGGAGGACCTGGATCCCGAACGTGTCGGCGAGGTCACCGACCGGGTGCTCGCGGCCCTGGCCCGCGACGTCGCCGAGGTCGGCGGCCGGGTCGACAACCTCACCGGCGACGGCATCATGGCCGTGTTCGGCGCGCCGACCGCGCACGAGGACGACCCGGAACGCGCCGTGCGCGCCGCCGCCGCCATGCAGGAGACCGTCCGCCGGCTCGTCACCGACGAGGCCGGCGGTGGCCGCCACCTCGGCCTGCGCGTCGGGATCAACACCGGGGAGGTGCTGGCCGGCGTCCAGGCGTCGCTGACCTACACGGTGATCGGCGACACGGTGAACACCGCCGCCCGGCTGTCGGACGCCGCCGCGGTGGGCGCCGTGTACGCGGGCCACGACACCATGATCGCCACGACCTCGGTGGCGACCTGGCGCCGGCTGGCCCCGCTGAAGCTCAAGGGCAAGCGCGAGCCGGTCCCCACCTACGAGCTGGTCAGCCTGCGGCCGTCCAACGTCGCCCGGCCCGGGCACGGCGACGACGCGCCGTTCACCGGGCGCGACCAGGACCTCGCGGTACTCGAGTCCGCCTTCCGGGACGTCGTCGCGCACGGCCAGCCGCGGACGGTCGTCGTCACCGGTGAGGCCGGCATCGGCAAGACCCGGATAGCGGTGGAACTGGCCCGCCGGGCGGGCGCGGCGCAGGACGCGAGGGTGCTGTGGGGCCGCACGGTCCGCCACGGTGACGGCCGGGACCTCGCCCCGCTCATGGACATCGTGCGCACCGCCTGCGGGGTCGGCGAGGGCGACAGCCCGGACCGGGTCGCCGAACGGGTCCGGCGCACGGTCAGCCGGCTGGAGCACCCGGCAGCGCGCACCCGCATCCCCGGCGGCGTGGCCGACAAGCTGCTCGCCCTGCTGGGTGTGCCGCCGGAGGGCCGCTCGACGGTGGCCCCGGACATCCCGCCGGGGGACCCTGCCGGGCGGGAGAACCCGGCCGACGATCCCGCCGTCCGGGCCGTCGACGCGATCGTCGACGACGTGGCCGTGCTGCTCGGCGGCCTGTCCAACGACGGGCCGCTGGTCATCGTCCTGGACGACCTGGAATGGGCGACGACCGCGCTGTGGCAGGGCCTGCGGCGTTTCGCCGGCAGGCTGCGCGGGCCGATACTGCTGATCATGCTTGACCGTGAGGTCCCGTCGCTGGCCGGGCTGCCCAACGCCGAGTCGCTCGCGCTCGCCCCGTTGGCGGAGTCCGCCTCGGCCAGCCTGCTGCGCGACTATCTCGGCGGCGCCGAGCTGGACGAGACCGCCCGGGCCGCCCTGCTCGCGCGGGTCCACGGCAACCCGTTCTTCCTCACCGAGCTGCTGAACCTGCTGGTGGACCGGGGCATCCTGCACCGCGGCGGCGCGGCCGGCGCGGCCGCCGCCGGCGCCGGCGCCGGTACCGATGTCGGCACCAGCGCCGGCGTGGCGGGGACGGAGCCGCTGCCCGGCACCACGTCGAACGGCGTCGCGCCGGACACGGGCCCGGCCTCGGAAATCCTGCGTCCCCCGGCCCACCCGGCCGGCACCCAGCAGTGCGCCTGGGTGCTCGAGGGATCCCTGCCCGAGACCACGCTGCCGGCCGGTGTGCAGTCGGTGCTGGCCGCCCGCATCGACGATCTCGACCCGATCGCGAAGGCCGTCCTGCGGTCGGCGTCGGTGCTCGGCAGCCGGTTCCCCGCGGACGCGCTGCCCGCGCTGGAGGACCGTCGCGGCGAGCAGGTGCACCGGGCACTGGAAACCCTCACCGAACGCCAGCTCCTGCGGGCCCCGCATCCCGGGGAGCCGATGTGGACGTTCGTGCACCCGATGGCCCGGGACGTCGCCTACGCCGGCCTGCCCAAGGTGGAGCGGGCCCGCCGGCACGCCGCGGCGGCCCAGTGGGGGGTGGAGTTCCTCAGCGGCTCCGAGGCGGAGGTCGCGGCCTTCGTCGGCCACCATGCCGAACGAGCCCACGACCTCGCGGCGTCGATGGCGCTGGCGCCCACCGATCCGGCCTGGTCGGCGCGGGAGCCCGGGTTCCACGCCCTGGTCCGGGTCGCCCGCTCGGCGCTCGCCCGCGACGACCACCGCAGCGCCATCGATCTGATCACCAGCGCACGCCGGCTCGGCCGGGGGGTCGTGGGCGAACTCGACGATCTGGGCGCGGTCGTGCTGCAGGCCGAGGCCCTGGCGTCACTGCGCCGGCTGGACGAGGCCGAGCGTGTCCTGCGGCCCGCACTGCGGGTCACCACACCCGAGCTGCGGGCCGCGGCGTACCGCATCCTCGGCGACCTGCGGCACAAGCAGGGCCGGGACGACGAGGCCGCGACCGCGCTCGTCACCGCGCTCGAGGAGGCTCAGCGTGCCGGCAGCGACCGGGTGGTCGCCGCCACCCTGCGCCAGCTCGGCCTGCTGGAATACGCTGCCGGCCGGGTGCGCCACGCCGAGAAGCGGTTCACCGACGCGCTGGCCCTCGCCCGTCGGGTCGGCGATCCCAGAGGGGTCGGCTGGGCCCTCCAGCACCTCGCCTGGAGCGCGACCACCCGGGGGGACTACCCACGTGCCCAGGAGTACCTCCGGGACGCCTCCGAGGTTTTCAGGCGGCTGGACGACACCGGTGGCCTGGGCTGGTGCGCGGGCACGGAGGCGCTGGTCTGGCTGCTGTCCGGCCAGCTCAGCCGGGCCCGCCGGCTCGCCCGCGACCTGATCGAGATGGCCGGGTCACTGGGTGAGGTGTGGGGCCTGGCCGTGTGCCTGACGATCGACGCGGTCGCCGCCGCCGAACTCGGGGACATCACCGAGGCCGAGGCCGAGGCCGAACGGGCGGCGGGGCTGTTCGAGGCGACCGGGGACACCTGGGGTGTCGCGCTCACCCTCGTGGCCAGGGGCCTGGCCGCGCGGGGCGCCGGTGACCCCGAGCGCGGGGCGGCGCACCTGCACAACGCCCAGGCCGCCGCCGACCAGGGCGGCCATGCCGTCGTCGGCGCGCTCGCCATGGTGCTGCTGGGGCTCACCCGGCTCGACGCCGGGCTCCTCGACGACGCCGAGCAGGCCGCGGACCTGGCCATGCGGGCGCTGGACAGCCTCGAGCTGCAGCCCCACGCCCAGCTCGGCGCCAAGGTGCTGGCCGCCCAGGTCGCGCGGGCCAGAGGCCGCCTGCAGGAGGCGATCCACCTGCTGGAGACGGCGCTGGCCGCCGGCGAGCCGGCCACCCTGCTCTTCCCGCGCCGCCAGGCGTACGCGCATCTGGCCGGCACGCTCCTCGACGCCGGCCGGCCGGCCGAGGCACTGGCGGTGGCCCGGCGCGCGGTCGAGGTGGGCGCCGAGGACGTCCGCGCCCAGGTCCTGGCATGGCGGGCGCTGGGTACCGTGCTGGTCGCGAGCGGCAAGCCGGCCGAGGCCCGGGCCGCGTACGAGAAGGCGCTGGCCGCCGCGACCGCGACGGAGGCGGTGAGCGAGGCCGCGCAGACCCGCCGGCTGCTGTCCGCGGTTCCCGACGGCTCGTGGCCGGTGGGCCCGAAACCGGTGAACCTGCCAGGGGTCGCCGACGTCCGGGTGACCCGCCCCGCGACGGGCCTGCCGGCGCCGGGCGCCGCGCCCTCGACGGTGGCGTCGACCGC
>NZ_CEVIVC010000018.1:35248-36666 GCF_982290645.1 Protofrankia sp. CiP1_Cm_nod4 | reverse complement strand
CGGCATCCCCGGCGGGCGCGCCGACGGTGCCGTCCCTGGCGGAGCCGACCACGCAGGCATGACCGCGCGGGACAACCGCGCGGAGGTGCCAGGTGGCAGTGGCGCAGGTGGCAGTGACAGCAGTGGCAGCTGGTAGCCATTCGGATACGACGCGACGGGCCAGGTAGTAGGTCCGGTCAGCGGGTCCGGTCAGATAGTGGGTCATGTACGTCGCGACGGTGTGACAACCACCGCTGCGGCGGCACGGGCATGGCGGCGCGCACGACAGCAGCCGGGTCCGGCGCCTGCAGCCGACCCAGCAAAGAAGATCTTCATGATGTGAGGGCAGGTCCTGACCGGTACGCCAGGCGTACCGGTCAGGACCTGCTGGGACGGGAGTCAGCCAGCCTGTGCCCCCTCAGGCCGGAACCAGGGGCGTCTCCCGGCGGACCCCCGGTCGCGTGGGCCGAACACGCCCGCGTCGACCGGCGTCCGCCGGCTTACGCCCTACCGGGCGCGGCGGGCGAGCCGCTCCCGGTCGAGCAGCACCACCGCGCGGGAGTCCAGACGCAGCCAGCCGCGGGTCGCGAAGTCCGCGAGCGCCTTGTTGACCGTCTCCCGGGAGGCCCCGACCAGTTGGGCGAGCTCCTCCTGGGTCAGGCCGTGCTCGACCCGGACACCAGCCGCCTCGTTGCCGGGCTGGGCCGGCTCACCGAAGCGCTCGGCAAGGTCGAGAAGGGCCTTGGCCACCCGTCCGGGCACGTCGGTGAACACCATGTCGGCCATGGAGTCGTTGGTCCGCCGCAGGCGCTGGGCCAGCACCCGCAGCAGCAGCGACGCCGCTTCGGGCCGGGTTGCCAGCCACGGGCGCAGCGCGGTGTGCTCCAGGGAGACCAGCGACGCGTCGGTCACCGCGGTCGCGCTGGCCGTGCGGGGCCCCGGGTCGAACAGCGAGAGTTCCCCGAAGAGGTCTCCGGGCCCCATCACCATGAGGAGGTTCTCGCGTCCGTCCGACGCCGCACGGCCAATCTTGACCTTTCCAGCAAGGATCACGAAGACACGGTCTCCGGTTTCACCTTCCCGAAACAGAACGTCGCCTCGGGTAACATTCTGACGTTCCAAATGATCGTTAAGGGCCTGCCGGTCCTGTTCGGACAGGCCGGCAAACATGGGAACACGGGCAAGCAGATCGTCCACGGCGTCCGAGCATGCCAGGAGTAGCGCCAAAGGGCACGACCTGAAAGCCGAAAGAGGCTGTCGGGTCTTGAACAGGTCGGGCGAATCCGGGTATTTCCGGCCCGCTCGGCCGGCCCGGGAGAGCTCCCGTCAACCCCTGACCCGGGCCTGTGGACGGAAAGTCACACACGGACCGAAGCGATTGATTACTCTACGTAGTCACACAGGGCGAGAAGGCATCCACGGGCCCGCGCCCGGGGCCG
>NZ_CEVIVC010000018.1:33616-34912 GCF_982290645.1 Protofrankia sp. CiP1_Cm_nod4 | reverse complement strand
GTCAGGTCGCCCGGTGCTTACCCGGAGCCGACCGCCGCAGACGGCGGCGGTAACGCTCCAGGGCGGCCGGAAAGCCCTGGGAGACGAACGTGTTCACCTCGTCGGGGCGGGCGTTGTCGAGGAAGCCCTCCAGGCCCTGGCCCGAGTCGGCCATGCGCAGGGGACGCTCCACCCGCTCCATGGCGAGCAGCAGGCCCAGCAGCAGGAGCGGGAACGAGATCGCGGCAATCAGAAACATGGCGGGCACCATGGTGGGGGACGACTCTGCGTAACTGACACGCGGGGTCAGGATACGCGATGCGACCTCGGACACACCCGGTCCCCCGGCCGGAGAACGCGATGATCCGGTTACCGGATACCCTGTGGACGTGTCCACCCTCGCCGACGCCGCCACCGAAAGCCCGCTGGCGCGGACACGGCGAGCCCGGAAGATCGTCCGCGTACTCGGCGAGCTCCACCCGGACGCACGGATCGCGCTCAGCTTCGGCAATCCCCTCGAGCTCCTCGTCGCCACCGTCCTGTCCGCCCAGTGCACCGACAAGAAGGTCAACGAGGTAACCCCGACGCTGTTCGCGAAGTACCGCACCGCGGACGACTACGCCGCCGCCGACCGGGCGGAACTCGAAGCCATCCTGCGGCCGACCGGCTTCTTCCGGGCCAAGGCGAACTCGCTCATCGGGATCGGCGCCGCCCTGGCCGACCGTTTCGACGGGACCGTGCCGCCGCGCCTCGACGACCTGGTCACCCTCCCCGGGGTCGGCCGCAAGACCGCCAACGTCGTGCTCGGGCACATCTTCGACCAGCCCGGCATCACGGTCGACACCCATGTCGGACGGCTCTCGCGCCGGCTCGGGCTCACCACCAGCACCGACCCGGTCAGGGTCGAGAGCGACCTCGCCGGGCTGCTCGAACGGCGCGACTACACGATCGCATCCGACCGGCTCATCTTCCACGGCCGGCGGGTCTGCCACGCCCGGCGGCCGGCGTGCGGCGTGTGCGGCATCGCCCGCCTGTGCCCGTCCTTCGGCCTCGGCGCGACCACGCCGGCACAGGCCGCTCGGCTGGTCCGCGCCGACGCCGAAGCGGCCAGGTGAACACGGCCGCGTATCCGGACAGCCCGGACGATCTCGACGGGCTGGCCGGGGCCGACGGCCCGGGGCGGCTGGCCCGGCCCGGCCCGGTGGGAGGCCACCACCTGGCGGGAGCGCGCGGCCTGGCCGGGGCGGGCAGCCCCGCGCCGCCAGCCGGCCCGGCCCCGACAGGAAGCCCGGCCGAAGCGGCCCCGACAGGAAGCCC
>NZ_CEVIVC010000018.1:32584-33591 GCF_982290645.1 Protofrankia sp. CiP1_Cm_nod4 | reverse complement strand
GAACGGACAGCCTGGCCGGGGCCGGCGTGCCCGCCTGGCTCGCGGGCCTGGCGACGGCCCTGCGCACCGCCCATCCCGACCAGCTTTCCTGGACCGGGCTGCACGCGGCCGACGGGCGTCCCGCGGCCGTCCTCATGCTGGTCGGCGACGGCCCCCAGGGGCCCGACATCCTGCTCATCGAACGTGCGGCGAGCCTGCGCAGCCACGCCGGCCAGTCGGCCTTCCCCGGCGGGGCGACCGACCCCACCGACACCTCCCCGGCCGCGACCGCGCTGCGGGAGGCCAGGGAGGAGGTCGGCCTCGACCCGACCGGCGTGCGGCTCCTGGCCACCGGCCCCGCCCTCTACATACCGCCGAGCCACTTCCTGGTGACGCCGGTGCTGGGGTGGTGGCACACACCGTGCCCGGTCGCGCCGGTGGACCCGAGCGAGACGTCCGCGGTCGTCCGGGTACCGATCACCCACCTGGCCGACCCGGCGAACCGGCTGCAGGTCCGTCATCGCAGGACGGGCGCGCTGGGACCGGCCTTCCGCGTCCAGGAGATGTTCATCTGGGGCTTCACCGGCGGGCTGATCGACGCGCTGCTGCGGATGGGCGGCTGGGAGCGCCTCTGGCTGCCCGCCGAACAGGTCGAGTCGCCGGTGACGGGCACCCCGCCGGCACCCACGGTGGACGCCCGGCCGGCGTCCACCTGCCCCGGCCGGGCCTCGGAGCCGACGGACGACTCCGGATGAACCACCCGGACGCACACGCAGCGTCACAACCGTTCGTGGAGACCGCCGGAACCGCAGGCCCGCTCCGGGTGAGCCGCCCCGCGGGCGGTACCGTCAGCCCGGCCGGTGACCAGTCGGGACCTCGGCCCACCGGACGGGCCTCGGCCCACCGGGCGGGCTGCGCGGGCCGAAGTCCCCGGTGCTCCCCGCGACCCACCCAGCTCCACGGACAGATCGATGACAGATCCGCGCCCGGCCCGGACACCAGGGACGACAGTGTTCTTAAGCGGACGG
>NZ_CEVIVC010000018.1:28174-31832 GCF_982290645.1 Protofrankia sp. CiP1_Cm_nod4 | reverse complement strand
GGCGGGCTCCGCCCCGCACAACTTCGTGATCCCGGAGATCCCCGAGGCCCGCACCAGCGTCACTTCGGCAGGCACATCACAGTCGGTCACGTTCACCATCGACAAACCGGGCAGTTACTCGTTCCTCTGCACGATCCATCCGAACATGCACGGCACGCTGACGGTCGGCTAGCGGATACCGGGCAGCCGAAGGTGTTCGACATCCTTGACCTCGTCCTGGTCATCGCTGTGATCGTTTTTGCCGTGTCCGGCTACCGGCAGGGCTTCGTGGTCGGAGCGCTGTCCTTCATCGGGTTCCTCGGCGGCGGCGTCCTCGGCGCGCACATAGCGACACCGTTCGCGGATATGATCAACGCGGAGTCGCAGGGCCCCCTCATCGGCATCCTCGTCGTCCTCGGCCTCGCCCTGATCGGGCAGATCGCCGCCACGGCGCTCGGGGCGGCCCTACGCGACCGGCTCACCTGGCGGCCGGGCCAGACCGTCGACTCGGTGGCTGGCGCGGTGCTCTCCGGTATCTCGGTGCTGCTCGTGGCGTGGCTGCTGGCAACGGCGGTCGACCGGTCCCCGTTCACCACCCTCGCCGAGCACGTCCGCCGCTCCGAGGTCCTGCGGACCGTCGACGCGGCCATGCCGAACGCCGTGCGCGACGCCTTCGCCGACCTGCGCAGGCTCGTCGACCAGAACGGCTTCCCCGAGGTCTTCTCCGGTCTCGGCGGAGGGCAGATCGTGCCGGTCGAACCACCCGACACCACCGCCGAGAACACCCCGGCCGTGCAGGCCGCGGCGAACAGCATCCTGAAGATCCGCGGGATCGCGCCATCGTGCTCCAAGCGGGTCGAAGGCACCGGCTTCGTCTACGCGACGGAACGGGTGATGACGAACGCCCACGTCGTCGCCGGGGTGACCCGGCCCCAGGTCGAGGTGGGCAACAGCACCCTGCCGGCCAGGGTCGTGCTGTTCGACCCCGACACCGACATCGCCGTCCTCTACGTGCCCGGCCTGCGCCGGACGCCGCTGCCCTTCCAGAACAACCCGCCCGGCCGTGCGGGAGACGACGCGATCGTCGCCGGATACCCCCAGGACGGCCCGTACACGACCGCGCCGGCCCGTATCCGCAACCGCCAGACCGCCAGGGCCCCGAACATCTACTCCCAGGGCACGGTGCTCCGTGACATATACGCCGTCCGTGGGCAGGTGCTGCCGGGCAACTCCGGTGGGCCGCTGCTGTCCGAGCAGGGCGCCGTCTACGGCGTGGTGTTCGCCGCCGCCACGAACGACTCGGACACCGGGTACGTGCTGACCAGCGCCGAGGTGGACGACCTGGCCGCCGCCGGTCAGACCACGACCAACGCCGTCAGTACCCGAGGCTGCGACTGACCGGGAGCCGCGACTGGCCGGGAGCCGCAGCCGGCCAGGATCTGTGACCGGACGGGAGCCGCGGCCGGACGGGGTGGCCTCACCGCGCCAGCCAGGAGAGGATCTCCTTGGTGACGACGTCCGGGGCCTCCTCCGGGAGGAAGTGGCCGACCCCGTCCAGCAGCTTCCACTCGTAGGGGCCGCTGACGTAGCGCCCTGAGCCCTGCGCGGTGGACGGGAGCATGAACCTGTCGAGGCGCCCGTGCAGCTGCAGGGTGGGGGCGGACACCGGCTGGCGCAACGCGGCGGCGAAACGGGCCCCGTCCGGCCGGAACAACGACCGGAAGACCCAACGGTGGTACTCCAGCGAGCTGTGCGCGACCCCGGGAATCCGGATCGCCTCGCGATAGCGGGCCTCCGTCTCGGCGTCGGGATAGCCCGGGCCGCCCCACGCCCGCAGCACCTCACCGACATAGGCCGCGTCGTCGGCGACCAGTACCCGCTCCGGGCGCCACGGCAGCTGGAAGGTGATCAGATGCCGGCCGGCGGCACCCTGCCCGCGCAGGTTCGCCAGCATCTCGTGCCGGGTCCGCAGCGGATGCGGCATGGAGAGCACCACCAGCCCGCGCACGAGACGGGGGCACAGCGCCGCGGTCGTCCATCCGGCCAGGCCGCCCCAGTCGTGCCCGACGATCACAGCATCCCGTTCGCCGAGGGCCCGTACCAGCCCGGTGACGTCGTCGGACAGGGTGAAGGCGTCATAGCCACGGGGGGGCTTGTCGCTGGCCCCGTAGCCGCGCAGGTCGGCGGCGACCACCCGGTAGCCGGCAGCGGCGATCCCGGTGAGCTGATGGCGCCAGCCCCACCAGAACTGGGGGAACCCGTGCAGCAGCAGCACCAGCGGGCCCTCGCCAAGCTCGGCCACGTGCAGCCGGGTGCCGTTCGCGGACACGTCACGGTGATGCCACGGGCCATCCACAAGGACGACGCCGGGCTCGGGAACGGCAGCCTCCATCACACGTCAGCATGACAGACAGCCGGTTCGGGACGGCATGTCCGCCGTGCCAGGTGGGCCCGGGGCGTCCGCCGGAGCGCGTCAGCGGACCGGTTCGGCCGGCCGGCCCACCTGCGGCCAGCTCGCCCGCGACCGGTCCGTCTCTGACGAGCCGACTCACTGGCTCAACTGACGAGCCGGCTCGACGAGCGGTTCAGCGGACGGGGACGGTGTCCTCCCGGTGGCTGAGCGGATTCCCGTCGGAACGGTGCGCGCCGGCATGGTTCACGCTGGACCCGACGATCGCCGTCGGGTGCTTCAGCCAGGCGATATCGTCCCTGACCGTCTGCAACGTGCGCTCCGGGGGCGACAGTTTCTTCAGCCGGGTGGCCGCGAGCAGGGCCAGCAGGGATGCGACGAGCACAAAGAGCAGGGCCGTGAGGAAGTACGACCAGAACCGCTCCACGCCGGCCCAGGTGAACAGCTCACCGAGCCCGATCGTGATCGCGATCAGCGCGCCGAACCCGAGGCCGGCCGCGCCGGCCAGGAGCCCGGCGCCGAGCCCGGCGGACACGGCCTGTTTCGACAGCTCCGCCTTCGCCAGATCGATCTCCTGCCGGACGAGTAGTGATATGTCCCGTGTCGCGACGGCGACGAGCTCGCCGAGCGTCGCCTCCCGACCGGCTGAGCGGTCGTGTGTAGGGGTCGGCACCGTTGATCCTCCTTCTGGGCACGGGCTGTCCTCCACCGGCATGGACGTGGCTACCGCCTGACGCTGGGCACAGCGTCACGGGCCGCCTGACAGCGTCCAGGTCACCACATGGTGCCCGATGGCAACAGCTCAACACATCCACCGTTCATCCATGGTCGTCAAGCGCGGTTGCGGAATGTCCGAGACGGCTGTGGGCCTCCCTGTGATCCGCTGTTCCCCGGTTCTGCGACATCCGGGACCGGTACCGCCTCCGGGCTGCTGAAGCGTTCGTTGCTGAGGCGTTCTCTGCGCAGTCTGCCGCGTCCGGCGTCGGCGCGCGGCCCGGATATGTTGTGATGCCCGTACCCGGCCGGTTCGGGCCGTCGCGACCGGGCCTGATGGACGTCGGTGGGCGTGACGACCGAACGAGGATCTTTCCCATCCGCCCCCTTGCCCGGACCGGCCGCGGGCTGCCGGCCTGCGGCGGGCCGGCCGCGGGCCCGTACGCGACCGGATGTCCGTCCGGAGGTGACCCGGTAGCGTACGGACAATGACCGCAGCCACCGGGTCGGATCCGTTCGCTCTTCTCACCGTTCTGCCGGGCGTTCACGACGCGG
>NZ_CEVIVC010000018.1:21669-28128 GCF_982290645.1 Protofrankia sp. CiP1_Cm_nod4 | reverse complement strand
CGACCGAGGTGTCGCTGCGGGCCGCTCGGGCATCGGCTGCCCTGGAGGGTCACGACGTCGGCCTGGAGGCCCTGCGCGCGCGCCTGAACCGTGCCCTGCCAGCGGCGACGCCCGGTGCCGGTTCCCCCGCTGGCACCGCTGGCAGCGGTGCCAGCGGCTCGGCCGCCGACGCGAACGAAGGGGCCGGTGGACAGCCGGGTGACGAACCCGCCGGTGGCCTGGCGGGCACAGCCGGGGCCCTTGACATCGACGTCACACTCGGCGCGATCCGGCTTTACGCCGAACTGGGGACGCTGCGCGGCGCCTGGGAGCGGGCACCGCGACAGGCACTCGCCCGGATGCACGTGCTTGTCGCCCGCGGCCTCATCGCGGACATCGACCTCGGCCGGCCAAGAGAGCGGGAGCATCCCACCGCCTCGCCTGCTTCGTCCGCGGACCTCCTGCCCGCGGACGCTTCACCCGCGCCCGTCTCCCACACCGGCCGGCCGGCCGCTTCCGGTTCCAGCGGTCAGGTGGCTTCCGGCGGCTCGCCCACAGCGGTGCCCGCCGGGGGAACGGGCGTCGCGGCCATCGTGGATCCGGCAGACCCCCTCGGTCTGGGGCCGGCGCCCTCGCCTGCCGAGACCGCCGCGCGGCTGAGCGGGCTCACCGAACTGTTGCTGGCCCGGACTTCCGCGCCGGCGATTCTCGTGGCCGCGATCGTGGAAGGCGAACTGCTGACCATCCGCCCGTTCGGTACGTTCGATGGCATCATCGCCCGGGCCGCCGGACGGCTGGTGCTCATCAGCCGCGGTCTCGATCCGAAAGCCGTGACCGCGACGGATGTGGGCCACGTCGAATCCGGCCGTATCACCACCAGCGCGACGGCTATCAGCGACACGACCACCGCTGATATGACCGCCAGAAATGCGGCTACCCGCAATACGGCTACCGGTAACGTGCCCACCGACGGCTATGCCGACGCCGCCCGTGCCTACGCCGGAGCGGGCGCCGAAGGCGTCCGTCGATGGATCATTTATTACGCCCACGCGCTGGAACTGGGTGCCCGTGAATCCCTGGCCATCTGTGAGGCCGTCGTCCGGGCGAACTAAAAGTCAAGAGCCTCGTGACCGCATCCTCCTTACTTGATCGAAAGATTTGATCAATTTTGGATCAGTGCTGCGACCAGCATAAATAACTCAGAGTAATGTAAATTGCACGAGGTTACGCGACCCCGGCCGCCTCTACCAGATACTCGATCACACGGCCTCGCGTCCGGATGGTCACCCAGCATTGACCAGCGACTGTTACGGACGACCATCCAGACCGGCGGCATCATGCTCGCTCTTCCGCGCTCAACTTCCGCACGCGCACTCTTCCGCATTCGGCTTCTGCGGCTCGAGCCACCGAGCCGCGCCTTCACCTCGGGGGCGATCCTACCACGGTCCGGCCGTCGAGCCAGCGGCCCGCCTCAACAGATTAACGGGTCGGTGGATCGGCGTCGGTGGATCGGCGTCGGTGGACTGTCGACGTCATCGACGTAGATCGATCATTACCGGCCCGAAAATCCTTTATTAGAACATATTCGGAGGCTGTGGAGAACGAATTATCCACAGGCCCGATGTGCGTCATGGTGGACGTCCGTCCCCGCTATCCGACGGCTCCCACTATCCGACGACAGAAGGGCCCTGCCATGACATCCGCACCGCCCGTCCCCAGCCTCGCTCCCGAACCCGGGCCGGGTGCCCGGCCGCTGGTCGTCACCGACGAACCGCCGCTGCTCGACGATCTCCTGCGGCTCGCCGCGACGGCCGGAGCCACCGTGGACGCCGTGGCCGACGCCGACCTCGCCCGCCGGTACTGGAACAGCGCCCCGCTCATCCTCGTCGGGGCCGACCGGGTGCCGTCCTGCGTCGCGCTCGGGCTCCCCCGGCGTCCGGGCATCGTGCTGGTCAGCTCCGACCTCGACGACGGCGGGGTGTGGGAGGCCGCGGTCCGGCTCGGCGCCGAGCATGTCGCCTTCCTCCCCGACGCGGAGGACTGGCTGATCGACGTCTTCGTCGACGCCACCGAACCGGACCAGCGGTACGGCACCATGATCGGCGTGGTGGGCGGCCGCGGCGGCGCGGGGGCCACCAGCCTCGCGATCGCGCTGACCCTCGCGTCCCTGCGCCGTGGCCACGACACGGTCCTGGTGGACGCCGACCCGCTCGGCGGCGGCATCGACCTCGCCCTCGGTATCGAGGAGCGGCCCGGGATGCGCTGGCCGGATCTGGTGTCCGCCCACGGCCGGCTGCCACGCCGGGCACTGACCGGGGTGCTGCCCTGCCTCGGGGAACTCCCCGTGCTCTCCTGGGACAGGACCAGCCCGACGGCGATCACACCGTCCGTCATGACCTCGGCCATGGCCAGTGTCCGGCGCGGGAACGATCTGCTGGTGGTCGACCTTCCCCGGTTTCCCGACCTGACCGCGGCCGCGGCCATGCAGATGGCCGAGCTCATCCTTGTGGTCGTGCCGGCCGAGGTCCGCGCAGTCGCCGCCGCCGGCCGGGTGTGCGACACGGTCAACCGGTACTGTGCCGACGTCCGTGTCGTTGTGCGCCTGCCAGGCCCGGCCAGGCTGCAGGCCGATGTCGTCTCCGACGCGCTCGGGCTGCCGGTGGCCGGGACGCTACGGCACGACCAGGGCCTCGCCTCCGGGCTGGAGCGGGGCGAACCGCCGGGCGGCCGGCGCCGCAGCTCGCTGGCCCGGGTCAGCGGCCGGATCCTCGACGACCTCGGCCTGGCCCGTCCGGACGTGGCAGCATGAACGAGTATTCCGCCGCCGAGCGCTCCACGCCCGGGGCCGCGCCATACCACTCCCACGATCACATCACTGTCCAGCGGAGGGGCCCGGAACGCCCCTTGACGATGCCGGCCGCTGTCCCTCCCGGCACCGCTGTCCCTCCCGGCACCGCGGACGCCGCGCACCCTGACGAGGAGCTGCTGGCCGGGATCCGCCGACGGCTGGTCGGCTCCGGCGCCGCGATGACGTCCGCGCGCATCGCGGCGGCCGTCCGGGCCGAAACCGGCCCTGCCGACGGCGACTCGCTGGATCTCTACCGGTCGCTGGAGTCGGAGCTTGTCGGTGCCGGCCCGCTTGAGCCGCTGCTGGCCGACCCCTTCGTCACCGACATCCTGGTCAACGGGCCGGCGGAGGTCTGGGTGGACCGCGGCAGCGGCCTCCAGCGGTGCGGGATCACCTTCCCCGACGACGACGCGGTACGCCGGCTCGCCGTCCGGCTGGCCGCCGCGACCGGCCGGCGCCTGGACGCCGCCACCCCGTTCACCGACGCGCGCCTCGGCGACGGCACCCGCCTGCACGCCGTGCTCGCGCCTGTCGCGGTCACGGGCACCTGCCTGTCCCTGCGGATCCCACGGCCGCGTCCGTTCACCCTGGACGATCTCGTATCGACCGGCACGGTCGCCCCCGCCATGGCCGAGGCACTGGACGCGCTCGTGCGGGGCAGGCTGGCCACCCTGGTCACCGGCGGCACCGGTTCGGGCAAGACGACCATGATGGGCACGCTGCTGGGCCGGGTCGACCCCGCCGACCGGGTCGTGATCGTGGAGGACACCGCCGAGCTCGTCGTGGACCTGGCGCACGTCGTCCGCCTGGAGTCCCGGCCGCCGAACATCGAGGGCGCGGGCGGTATCGACCTGCGGGATCTGGTACGTCAGGCACTGCGGATGCGGCCTGACCGGATCGTCGTCGGCGAGGTCCGCGGCGCCGAGGTCGTGGATCTCCTGGTCGCGCTCAATACTGGTCATGAGGGCGGGCTGAGCACCGTCCACGCGAACGCGGCGGCCGATCTGCCAGCCCGGATGGAGGCGCTTGCCGCGCTCGCGGGCCTGGACCGGACGGCCCTGCACAGCCAGCTCGCCTCGGCGGTGCAGGCCATCGTCCACCTCAGGCGAGATCGTGACGGAATCCGTCGGCTGAGCGAGATCGGCGTGCTCTTCCGCGACCAGAGCGGGCTTGTGCATGTACTGGACGCTCTGTGCCTGCGCCGGCGCCCGCCGTCGCGTGACCCCCGGGACAGCGGGAGCGGCCACGGGGACGGCTACCTGGACACTCCCCAGGTCGTCGTGGCCGGGGCCGGGGCGCGGGTTCTCGACCGGATGCTCGCCGAGCGCGGCGGGCCGCGCCCTGACCTGCTCCGCGCCGCCGCCGGTGGTCGGTGATGCTGGCCGTGGCACTTGCCGCCGGCTGCTGCGCCGGCGCCGCGGCGCTGGCCGCCGGGCCGGTCGGGCGGCGGCCGCCCCGGGTCCGCGCGGCGGCCACGGCATGGCCGGAGCCGAACTGGCAGGGCCGTGGAACCGGTGGCGCGTCAGGCCACAATCCAAACGTTTCTGGTCACCGGCCGAAACCATCGGTGGCCCGGCCGGCCGACCGGTCCTGGCTACCCGTGGCGGTCGCGGCGGCGGGGACGGCCGTCATCGGTGTGCTTCTGGGCCCGGTGGCCGCCGGCACGGGTGTCGTCGGCGCCGTGACGCTCCGACGGGCTCTGTGGCGCGCCGCGGACCAACGGTGGCGCGGTAGGCAGCGGGCAGGCGCGGAGGAGATCATCGCCGCGCTCGCCACCGAGCTCGAGGCCGGCCGGCGGCCCGACGAGGCCCTGCGGGCGGCCGTCGACGACGCCGGCGGGCCGGGCAGGCCTGACGAGCCTGTCGCGCCTGGTCACGACCGGCGGCGCGCGGCCGGCCGGGGCGTACGCATACACGACCCGCTGGCGCTGCGCGTCGCGCTCGCCCACCGGACGGACCCGGCCGTCGCGCTCGCGGCGTGCGAGGCGCCGACGTTGCGTCAGCTTGCGGCCGCATGGCGGGTGAGCCAGCACGCCGGTATCCCGTTGGCCCCGCTGGCGAACAGGCTCGCCGCTGTCGTGCGCGACGAGCGTGAGCGGGACGGCGAGGTCGCCATGGCACTCGCCGGGCCGCGGGCCTCCGGGCGGCTGGTCGCCTCCCTGCCTGTCGCCGGGATCGCGCTTGGCGCGCTGCTCGGCGCCTCGCCGCTGACGGTCCTTCTGGGTACTCGAGCCGGAGCGCTCTGCCTGGTCGTCGGCCTGGCGCTCGACCTCGCCGGCCTGGCCTGGATCAACCGGCTCACCGAGGTGGCCGGTAACCGCGACGCAGGCATGCGCGATCGCAAGGACATCGATCACTCCCAGCAGCTGCAAGGGCTGCCCCGGTGAGCATCCAACCGCTGTGGCAGCCGCTGTGGCAGCCGTCGGTCGCCGACGGGCCGGCGCACACCTCACTCGCGCTGGCCGCTGGAGCCCCGGCCTTCTCCCGCCGCGAGCTCCTGCTCATCATGGCCGCGCTGTGCATGGCGTCCGCGTCCTGGCTGACCGGAACAACAACGCTACGTGACCATGTACAACGTCGTGTCGCCGTCTTCCGCCCGCTTTCCGGCACGGCCCCCGGGCCGACGCGGCGCTCCCTCGAACGGCGGGTAGCGGACGCGCAGGCGGCGGGCACCGGTCATCCGTCCGCAGGCCGGACGGCCGGTGAGCGCATGACCGGTGGATGGCGCCCGAACGTGCGCGGGCCGACGCTGCGACGGGCCGTTCTCAGCGTGGCGGCCGGCCTCGGGCCCGCCGTGGTCCTGCCCGTACCGGCGGGCGTGGTCGTCGGGATCATCGTCGGCACTGTCGCGGCCCGGCTGCTGGCCTCCGCGCCGGATCAGGATGCCCAGCACCGGCAGGCACGTCTCGTCGAGGATCTGCCGCTGGCTCTCGACCTGATCGCGGCCTGCCTGACGGCCGGTGCGCCCATTGTGGCAGCCCTGGGCATCGTGGCCGGCGCTGTCGCTGGCCCGCTCGGAGCGGAGCTGGGCATGGTCAGCCGCGGCCTGCGTCTCGGCGCGTCCATGGCGGAGGCGTGCGGCCGGCTGCTCGGCCCCGGGCCGGGTTCCTCAGGGCCTGCGGCGAACCGGTGGGCCAGGCTCGTCCCGGGCAGGCTCGGCCGACCGGCGGCCACGGCGGAGGCGCACGAGATCGCGGCGTTCGCACGGGCGCTGCACCGCAGCGAGGAATCCGGTGCCCGCCTGGCCGCGACCCTGGAACGGCTGGCGAACCAGACCCGCGTCAGGCGGCAGGAACGCGCGTTGACCGCGGCCCGCCGGGCGGGAGTCATCGCCGTGGCACCACTCGGCCTGTGTTTCCTGCCCGCCTTCATCGCGCTCGGGGTCGTACCGGTCGTGATGGGAGCCGGCTCGGCCCTGACACTGCCATGACCATCGTCTCCACGACCGTGTTACAAAGCCTCTCCCGCCCGCCCGCGCAGGCCTGGGCCACAGGAACTCCGGGGCCGGCCGCAAGGAGGCCAGCCGGGGAAAGGGCGGAAGCGGAGCCGAAGGGACGGCCGCCGCAACCGGCCGGTGCCTGCCCGGCCCGAGAACACCCGCCTTCGCATCAGGCAAGTGGTGGCCGGCCGGCC
>NZ_CEVIVC010000018.1:0-21251 GCF_982290645.1 Protofrankia sp. CiP1_Cm_nod4 | reverse complement strand
CGCCGGAATCACCGTCAACACCTCATCATCAAGGAAGCAGAAGTCCCCACCCCGCCTGCGAGCAGGCATCCACCGCATGCCGGTAACCGAACTGGAGGCCGCCTGCCATGACCCCGTACCGATCATCCAGAATTCCTCCCGCTATCCCTTCTTCCGTCATCCGGTGGACGATACTGCTGATCGTCGCGTTCACACAGGTGAGGACCGATGCCTCGCGCCGGCAGCTGACCAGCGCCCAGGCGGTGTCGGCCACAGCCCGGTCCAGCAGAAGCGGCGACGCGGGAATGTCGACCGCCGAGTACGCGGTCGGCACGGTCGCCGCGGTCGGGTTCGCCGCCGTCCTGTACGCGGTGATCAACAGTTCGGCGACCAGGACGATGCTTGCCAATCTGGTCAAGCAGGCGCTGTCCGTCCCCTTCTGACAGGCGGGCCGAGCCAGTGCGTGGCCCGAGGAGCCCTGGTCACGGCATGGGCCGTGGCCAGGGACGAAGAACCTCCGATGGCGGCCAGGCAACAGCCGAACTGGCGGTTGCGATACCGTCCCTGATCCTTGTCCTGCTGATCGCGGTCTGGGTCGTCGGCGCCGTGTCGGTGCGGGCGCAGTGCGCGGAAGCGGCGCGCATCGGCGCCCGGGCCGCCGCCCGCGGGGAAACCGACGAGGTGGTCCGCGCCTGGGCCGGGCGGGCCGCGCCCCAGGGCTCCACGGTTTCCGTCAGCCGGGCCACGGATTCCGTCGTCGTCCAGGTCAGATTTCAGGCCCGGGCCACCGGGGTGCTGGAAAGGATTGCCCCGACGATCGAAATCACCATGTCATCCACCGCGCCCGCGGAGGCGGCGGAAAACGTCCCGCAGAACTTCACGACCGGCGGCAACTGAATACGGAAAGAAATCCACATATGCGCCACAGATGGCTGTACAAAATATGTCCGCACCGGGCTCGCCAGCCCGCCGGAAGCACTCTTCGGCTGGCCGGTGAGCTGGACGCGCGGGACGCCTCCGGCAGCACGGACGCGGGTTCGGCCACCATACTCACGCTTTCCACGTTCCTGGTGCTGGGGACGTTCACCGGCGTCGCTCTGGCGGTCTCGGCAACCGCTGTCTGCCGCGGGCGGGCCGCGGGCGCGGCGGATATGGCGGCGCTCGCGGCCGCGGGTGATCCCACTGGCGACCAGGCATCCATGTGCGCGCGGGCACGCGCCATCGGGCTTGCAAACCACGGCCGTCTACAGTCCTGCACGATCTCGGGGGACACCGTCGAGGTCGCGGTGGCCGTCGAGCTCCCAGGAGCACTCGCCGCCCTGGGGCCGCTCGTCGCCAGGGCCCGCGCCGGCCCGACGAACAGCGCCCTCAGCGAGGGAAGGCGCACCCTCGGCGAAGAAGGCCACAACGGAGGAAGGCACGATGTGGGAAGCGCACCGCCGGCATCGTCGACGGCCACCATCACCGCGGTGCCGGTGCGCCCACCGGCTGCCCGATCAGCTCGGATCGAGCCGGCGCAGGACGGCGTCGAGCAGCCGGCGGGCAGCCGGCTTGTCCAGGGGCTCGTTGCCGTTCCCGCACTTCGGCGACTGCACGCACGACGGGCAGCCGGCCGTACACTCGCAGGCCGCTATCACGTCCCGGGTCGCGCGCAGCCACGGCCCGCCGCGCAGAAAGCCGCGCTCGGCAAAACCCGCGCCGCCCGGATAGCCGTCATAGACGAACACCGTGGTGCGGGAGGTGTCCGGGTGCAGCGCGCTCGACACTCCCCCGATGTCCCACCGGTCGCAGGTCGCGAACAGCGGGAGGATGCCGATCGCCGCGTGCTCGGCCGCGTGGACGGCGCCGGGGACGGCGTCGTCGTCGATCTCCGCCTCGACCAGCAGCTCCTCGGTCACCGTGTACCAGACCGCCCGCGTGCGCAGATGCCGCGCGGGAAGATCCAGCGGATCATCGCCGACCACTCGCCCGCTGCCGGCCTGGCGCCGCTGGTAGGACACGACCTGGCTGCTGACCTCGACCGTTCCCAGATGGAGCTCGACATCGCCGGCGGTACGGGAGCGGATCGACTCCACCACCCGGATGTCGGTGTCCTCCCGGGCCACTGTCGTCCAGTCCGGCGTGGCTGCCTCCACGAACGCGACCGCCGCGTCCAGATCGAGCTCGATGACCAGGTAGGAGCTGCCCTGGTGCAGGTAGACGGCGCCGCGGTGCACCGTCGAGTGCGACGTGGCGGCGTCCACCGTGCCGAGCAGGCGGCCGGTGGACGCCTCGACGATCCGTACCGGCTGTCCGCTGACACCGCGGATGTCCACGTCCGGGCGGTGACGGTGTGTCCAGTACCAGCCCGCGGGCCGTCGCCTCAGCCGGCCGCGGCGTACCAGGTCGTCGACCGTGGGACGGGCCAGCGGCCCGAAAAGATCGAGATCGGCTTCGGTCAGCGGCAGTTCCGCGGCCGCGTACTCCAGATGCGGGCCGAGCACGTAGGGATTGTCGGGATCGAGCACGGTCGCCTCGACCGGCCGGCCGAACACGGCCTCGGGATGATGCACGAGATACGTGTCGAGAGGGTCGTCACGGGCGACCAGGACGGCGAGGGCGCCCGCCCCGTCCCGACCGGCCCGGCCTGCCTGCTGCCAGAGCGAGGCCAGCGTGCCCGGGTAGCCGGTGATCACGGTCGCGTCCAGCCCGGTGATGTCGACGCCCAGTTCGAGCGCGTTCGTCGCGGCGACGCCGAGCAGCCGCCCCGACCTCAGGTCCGCCTCCAACGCCCGGCGTTCTTCGGGCAGGTAGCCGGCGCGGTAGGCCGCGACCCGCTCCGCGAGGTCCGCCGACACCTCGGACAACGCCCTGCGCGCCGACTGCGCGATCACTTCCGCGGCCCTGCGCGACCGCACGAAGACGAGCGTGCGCACGCCGTCAGCTACAAGATCCGCAAGCAGGCCCGCTGCCTCGGCGGTCGCCGAACGACGGACCGCTACGCCGCCAGGGCCGTGAACCGGAGGTTCCGGTGGCTGCGCCGCGACGGCCGTGAGCGCCCCCGGCACCTGTCCAGCCGGTGTTCCCACTGGTTGGGACGATGCGGACTCCGCTGCTGCGGGAGCGACCGGCCCGCTGGAAACCGCTTCGGAGGCGGTCGGGCCGGCGGAGAGCGGCCCGGAGACGGCCGGGGCGGGACGCGACGGAGCCGGCGGAGCGGACGACGGCCGGGCCGATGGCTCGGACGAGGAGGCGAACGAGGAGGACGCCTGCCACGCGTGCGCCTGCCATGGGTACGACAGGGGTGGTTCGTACAGTGCGAAGCTCATCGCGCCTCTGGGGGAGGCGTCCTCCTCGACCGCCTGCACGTCGAGCCCGGTCAGGCGGCTGGCGGCATCCGCCGGCTCCGACACCGTCGCCGAGGCCAGGATGAACACCGGCGTCGCACCGTACCGGGCGCACACCCGCCGTAGCCTCCGCAGGACGTGCGCGACATGGGAACCGAAGACACCCCGATAACCGTGGCACTCGTCGACCACCACGTACCGAAGGCCCCGGAGGAAGGCGGCCCACCGCCGATGGGAAGGCAGGATGCCCTGGTGCAGCATGTCGGGGCTGGTCAGCACGAACGTGGCATGGGCACGGACCCAGTCGCGTTCGTACCCGGGCGTGTCACCGTCGTATGTGGCGGCGCGTACGCCGGTCAGGGTGAGCGCGCGAACCGCGCGGAGCTGGTCGTTGGCCAGCGCCTTGGTGGGGGCGAGATAGAATGCGCGAGCGGACGGCTCGGCGAGCAGGACGCTGAGCACCGGCATGAGATATCCCAGTGATTTACCCGACGCCGTACCTGTCGCGAGCACTACACTGCGGCCGGCGTGAGCATGTTCGGCGGCACGCGCCTGATGTGTCCACGGCGCGTCGATACCGGCGGCGCGCAGCCGGGAGACGAGTACGGGATCCGCCCAGGCGGGCCAGGGCGCTCTGGTGCCGGCTCTGGCCGGGACACGCTCCACATGTGTGACGCAACAGCTGCGACGGGCGTCTGCCCGCAACCGGTCGAGAACAGCCGCACCGCGATCCGGCGCACCCGGCTCCGGTGCGCTCGTCTGGACCGAGATTGTGTCCACGGTGGCCCAGCGTAGGCGAGGATGCCGGACGGATGCCCTGGTCCCGGCAGGATTCGCTCACCTGCGGCAGGCGGCCGCGAGGTTCGGCGGCCGGCGGGGCCGGCGGGGCCGGCGGGGCACGAACCGGGCGCCACCGGAGATCGCGTCTGCGAACCCCTGTGGCGCATGGGTAGCCTGCTGTGTCGCGGCGAGCCGGATTGATCCGGGCGTGGGAGGGTAGTGCCGCCGTGATGTCGGCCGTCCGGCCGGACGGCTGTGAAGCAGACGCAAGGAGGACCTGTGGACCTGTCCCTCACTACCCGCACGGAAGGGGACTTCACGATCGTCGTCGTAGGCGGCGAGATTGACGTCTACACTGCCCCGAAGCTGCGGGAACAACTGATCGATCTCGTATCGGGCGGTTCGTACCATCTCGTCGTCGACATGGAAGGGGTCGAGTTCCTCGACTCGACCGGTCTCGGGGTGCTTGTCGGCGGCCTCAAGCGGGTCCGGGCTCACGAGGGGACGCTGCGGCTCGTCTGCACCCAGGAACGGATTCTGAAAATCTTCCGGATCACCGGCCTGACGAAGGTCTTCCCGATCCACGCGTCTGTCGAGGAAGCACTTGCCGCCAAGGACTGAAGAACCAGAGGCAGCGCGATCATGATTCTTTCGCGTCCAGAGCTCCTGCCGTATCCGAGGTTCCCGCCGGAGCGGCACAGCGTGCCTGGAAGCCGATCCGGGGAATCCGCCGGGCTCAGGCCCACGGGCCGCCGGGTGGCCAGTTCCATCGAGAGACAGGTCATCGACGTATGTCCACCGTCGAGTTGCGCTTCGCGGCTCTTCCCGGACACGTCCGAACGGCCCGGATGATCGCAGCCGCGGTCAGCCGGCGTTCGGGCGTGCCGGAGGAGATCCTTGACGAGATCAAACTTGCGGTCGGCGAGGCATGTGCCCGAGCCGTCAGCGTCAACCGCCGGTTCGACCCGCAGGCTCCCGTGATCGTCCGGGTCAGTGACGGCGATGGTTCGTTCACGGTGTCGGTGGCCGACCGCGGGCCGCGGGAACGCGCTGCCTCGCCTGTGTCACCTATGGGATGCGATGCCTCGTCCTGGGGTCACGATGCCTCGCCCATGAACGGCCATGGACGGACCGACACGCCTGGATCACCCGGCAGCCGTCGTACGGTGACCGCATCCGCTTCCCCGCCCCCGCCCGCTGTCACCGGGCCGGTGGCTGCCGAGTCGATGGCTACCGAGCCGGTGGCTGCCGGCCCGCTGGCTGCCCAGCCGATGGCCGCCCGGTCAGCCGTCGCCGGGCCTGTGGTCACCCGTTCGCCTGTCACCGAGCCCACGGCTGTCAGCCCGGTCGCGTCCGCGGGCGGCATCTGGCGGCCGGACGAGGAGGAGGTGTGCTCCCCGGCGGTCCCGGGGATCGGTCTCGCCCTGATCGAGGGCCTGGTCGACGACTTCACCATTACCACGCGGACCGACCGAGCCGGCATGATCGTCACGATGCGCTGGGCAATGAAACCAGCACAGGAGAAACCGGCCACACCGGTCATGGCTCTCTGATCTCAGACGGCATGCCGCCGGCACGCCGACGCCGCCCCCGCCTCCAGCGGCCGGCGGTCTCCCGCCGGTAGCCGGCACGCCGACGCCGCTCCGGGCGCCGCGGGCTCCGTGGTGGCGGCCGTACGCCGGCCATCGCCACCAGCACATCGCAGCCCGACGCGTCGCGACACCGGACACGTCGACGCACCAGCGCCTACCCGCCAGTTCGGACCGGACGACACGGACGGAGCAGGCCGAAGGCCGGCTGTCGGAGTGAACAAGGACCCCAAACATCCACGGAATATCCCCCAAAGCACAATTTTGACCAGGTCTTGTCAACGAAAGAACGAGCGCATGTTACGGCCGTGTGGATAGACTGCCGCATCACTCGGTCGATCAGACCGCGTGCGCGATGTCTGGAGTGCTCCCCGTGGTACCGAACGGAGAATCGGGAGAACGCGGACCAACGCGTTGGTCGCCGCACGATGGCGCGACGGTGGGACGGGCGGCCGCCCGGATCCGTCCCGGCTGGCAGTCATGCCGGCGTCGCACCCGCTTCGCCGGCCCACGCCGACTCGGCGCCCTCCCACGCCGCAGCGGCAACCTCGACGACGTCGTCAGATGCGATGTCCGGCCGCGCCCGCCCGCCGGCTCCCACAACCGGCACGGGGTGGGCGCGGAGGGTGCACAGACCTGACCGGGAGGGCCCATGGTCCTGATCCAAGCCGCGGCGGGTACGAGTCCCGGCGGTGCCGCCATCGAACTTGGCGCAGGTCAGATCGGACTGGTCGCCGGGGTGGCGGCCGTGGCGGCGCTGGCGCTGGTGGTGGCCGGCTACCTGGCCCGCGAGGTGCTCGCGGCCGACCCGGGAAACCCACGAATGGTCGAGGTCGCTCGCGCCGTCCAGGAAGGAGCCGCGGCCTACCTGCGCCGGCAGTTCACCACGGTGGCCGGTTTCGTGCTCGTGATCCCGTTCGTGCTGCTGCTGCTGCCCGCGGAATCCACCGCCTCCCGGGTCGGCCGGTCGCTCTTCTTCGTCCTCGGAGCCGTCTTCTCCGCGTTGGTCGGCTTCGTCGGCATGTCGCTGGCCACCCGGGCGAACTCCCGGACCGCGGCCGCGGCCATCCGGGCCGGGGAACGCGCTGCCATGCGGATCGCCTTCCGCACCGGGGGTGTGGTCGGGATGTTCACCGTCGGCCTGGGCCTGCTCGGCGCGGCGGTCGTGGTACTCGCCTTCCGGGACACGGCCCCGCAGGTCCTGGAGGGGTTCGGGTTCGGCGCGGCGCTGCTCGCGATGTTCATGCGGGTCGGCGGCGGCATCTTCACCAAGGCGGCGGACGTCGGCGCCGACCTCGTCGGCAAGATCGAACAGGGCATCCCCGAGGACGATCCGCGCAACGCGGCCACCATCGCCGACAACGTCGGGGACAATGTCGGCGACTGCGCCGGGATGGCCGCGGACCTGTTCGAGTCCTACGCCGTGACGCTGGTGGCCGCACTGATCCTCGGCGTGAAGGCGTTCGGCGAGAACGGGCTGATCTTCCCGCTGCTGATCCCGGCTGTCGGCGTGCTCACCGCGATCGTCGGCATCCTCTCGGTCGCACCGCGCGCGGGTGACCGCAGCGGCATGGCAGCGATCAACCGGGGGTTCTTCCTGTCCGCGGTGATCTCCGCCATCGGCGTCGTCATCGTCTCGCTCGTCTACCTTCCCAGCAGCTTCTCCGGATTCCCCGGGATGGCGGACAGTAGCCAGAGCGGTGACCCACGGCTCATCGCGATCACTGCGGTCCTGATCGGCATCGTGCTGGCCGCGGCGATCCAGCTGCTCACCGGCTACTTCACCGAGACCAGCCGCAGACCGGTCCAGGACATCGTGAAAGCGTCCACCACCGGCCCCGCAACCAACATCCTCTCCGGCATCGGGGTCGGCCTGGAATCGGCTGTCTACTCGGCGCTGCTCATCAGTGCGGCCGTCTTCGGTGCGTATCTGCTCGGGTCCGGGAGCGTCACCGTCGCGCTGTTCGCCGTGGCGCTGGCCGGCACCGGTCTGCTGACGACGGTCGGCGTCATCGTCTCGATGGACACTTTCGGGCCGGTCAGCGACAACGCCCAGGGCATCGCCGAGATGTCCGGGGCCACGATGTCCGGGGCCACCGACGCCACCGGGACGACCGGCGCGGCGGGCGCGGCGGGCCCGGCAGGCGCGCCAGGCGATGCGGAAGCGACCGGCGCCAAGACCGGGGCCGCGATCCTCACCTCCCTCGACGCCGTCGGGAACACCACCAAGGCGATCACGAAGGGCATCGCGATCGCCACCGCGGTACTGGCCGCCACCGCCTTGTTCGGGTCGTTCACGGACACCGTGAACGAAGCGCTCGTCGACGCCGGCCGGACCGTGGCGTTGTCCCGCACACTCGACATCGCCTATCCCGACGCCCTGGTCGGGCTGGTCATCGGCGCCGCGGTCGTGTTCCTGTTCTCCGGGCTCGCGATCAACGCGGTTGGGCGTACCGCCGGCCGGGTCGTGCTCGAGGTGCGCAACCAGTTCCGGACGAAGCCCGGCATCATGGACGGGACGGAACGGCCCGACTACGGTGCCGTCGTCGACATCTGCACCCGTGACTCACTGCGAGAACTGATCACCCCGGGGACGCTGGCGGTGCTCGCCCCGATCGCGGTCGGTTTCGGGCTGGGCTACCCGCCGCTGGGTGCCTACCTTGCCGGGGCGATCGCCGGCGGCGTCCTCATGGCGGTCTTCCTCGCCAACTCCGGTGGCGCCTGGGACAACGCGAAGAAGCTCGTCGAGGACGGCAACTACGGCGGCAAAGGGTCGGACACGCATGCGGCGACCGTCATCGGGGACACCGTCGGTGACCCCTTCAAGGACACCGCCGGGCCGTCGATCAACCCTTTGATCAAGGTGATGAACCTGGTCAGCCTCTTGATCGCGCCTTCGGTGGTGAAGTACTCGGTCGGTGACGACGAAAACACGCCGCTACGGATAGCGATAGCACTGGTGGCCGTCGCGGCGATCGTCGCCGTGATCGTCTACTCCAGGCGGCGAGCTTCCGCGCTCACCGTCGCGCCCCCGGTAGCCGAGCAGCGCCCGGCCGGCAGGACGAAGGCCGGCGTGTGACAGCGCCGCCGATGACGGGCCATCCACCGGCGCCACCGGCCGTCGATGACGTCCGTGTCAGCCATGCCGCCATCGGAGACTCGATACCAGTGACATGTCGGTGACACGACCCCAGCGGCGCGGCGACGCCGACACGATGCCAGCTACACAGAGCAATCAACTGGAGGCGCAGAAGCTTCTCTCGGCTCCGGCCGGCCGGGTACGGGTGCACCCGCGGGCGCGGCACGGCGTACGGTCTGCTCCGGTGTCCGCGAGCGGACACCGGGTGGATCGCGGACCGGGAGCTGACACACCGGTACGCGCCGACCTACTGTCGGCAGGAGGACCGCCGCCCGAGGCGCGCCGTGACGGGTGCCCCGGGAGGGGGTTCTCGCACCGGCGGCAGGCTCATCCGCACCGTTAACCACCCGCCACGCACGCCACAGCCCACACCGGGCGCAACATATACGGGATATACGGGCTGCAAACATATACAGGCTGCAACGCACGCAGGCCGCAACGCCGAAACCGAACTGCCCCCTGCAACGAGGAGAGAAGTGCCCCCGCGCACGAAGTCGACAAACAGCGAGACGCGCCGGTCGAGCGCCGGGTCATCGTCGCCGGTCGTCGAGCCCGCGGCCGGCGACATCGCTGCCGGGCCCGATACGGACGCCATCACGGCCGGCAACACGGCCGGCATCACGGCTGGCAATGGCGCCGTGTCCCGCGAGCGCGCCGTACGTACCACGCGCGCCGCCACTCGCGGTAGCCGTGCCGGTACGTCATCGCCGGCCGCGAGCGGCACCGGCGTCCGGCTCGTGATCGTCGAGTCGCCGGCCAAGGCGAAGACCATCGCCGGGTATCTCGGCTCCGGCTGGCGGGTCGAGTCCAGCATCGGACACATCCGGGACCTGCCGCAGAGCGCCGCCGACGTCCCCGACGCCCACAAGGGCAAGCCGTGGGCCCGTCTCGGGGTGGACGTCGACAACGGCTTCAAGCCGCTCTACGTGGTCACGCCCGACAAGAAGTCCCAGGTCAGCAAGCTCAAGGCGCTGGCGAAGGAAGCCAGCGAGCTCTACCTGGCAACAGACGAGGACCGCGAGGGCGAGGCCATCGCCTGGCACCTGCTGCAGACGCTGAAGCCGACGGTGCCGGTGAAGCGGATGGTCTTCCACGAGATCACCGAGCAGGCGATCCGGCGGGCGGTGGACAACACCCGTGAGATCGACGAGCACCTTGTCGACGCGCAGGAGACCCGGCGCATCCTCGACCGGCTCTACGGCTACGAGGTCAGCCCCGTGCTGTGGAAGAAGGTCATGCCGAAGCTGTCGGCGGGCCGAGTACAGAGCGTGGCGACCCGCATCCTGGTGGAGCGCGAACGCGCCCGGATGCGTTTCTCCTCGGCCGAGTACTGGAACATCGAAGGCGTCTTCGGCCTGCTGACCCGCCGGGACGCCAGCGGTGCCGGCACCAGCGGCACCAGCGGCGACGGTGTCGCCGGCCGGGCCGACGCCACGCCGCTGCCGGCGAACCTGGTCGCGCTCGACGGCCGGCGGCTGGCCACCGGGCGCGACTTCGGCTCCTCGGGGCAGCTCACCTCCGCCGACGTCGTCCGGCTCGACGAGGAGGCCGCGCACGCCCTGGCCGGCCGGCTCGCCGACACCGCGTTCGCGGTGCGCTCGGTGGAGACCAAGCCGTACCGCCGCTCCCCCTACGCGCCGTTCATGACCTCCACCCTGCAGCAGGAGGCCAGCCGCAAGCTGCACTTCTCCAGCCAGCGGACGATGCAGGTGGCGCAGAAGCTGTACGAGAACGGCTATATCACCTATATGCGGACGGACTCGACGAACCTGTCCGAGACCGCGCTCGCCGCCGCCCGTGAGCAGGCCCGCGCCCTCTACGGGGCCGAGTACGTCCCCGACCGCCCCCGCGTCTACACGAAGAAGGTCAAGAACGCCCAGGAGGCGCACGAGGCGATCCGCCCGGCCGGGGAGCAGTTCCGCACCCCGGGCGAGGTACGCGAGGCGTTGTCCGACGCCGACGGCTACCGCCTGTACGAGCTGATCTGGCGGCGCACGGTCGCCAGCCAGATGGCCGACGCCCGCGGCACGTCCGCGACCATCCGGATCGGCGGTGTCTCCAGCGCCGGGGAGGACACCGAGTTCTCGGCCTCGGGGAAGGTGATCACCTTCCCCGGCTTCCTGCGCGCCTACGTCGAGGGCGCGGACGACCCCGACGCCGAGCTGGACGACCGGGAGCGGCGGCTGCCGGACGTCCGCGAGGGCGACACCCTGACCACCCGGGAGCTCAACCCGCGCGGGCACACCACCAGCCCGCCGCCGCGCTTCACCGAGGCGAGCCTGGTCAAGACGCTGGAGGAGCTCGGCATCGGCCGCCCGTCCACGTATGCGTCGATCATCGGGACGATCCAGGCCCGCGGGTACGTGTGGAAGAAGGGCAGCGCGCTGATCCCCAGCTTCGTCGCGTTCGCCGTGGTCGGCCTCCTCGAGGAGCACTTCGGGCGGCTGGTCGACTACCGGTTCACCGCGTCGATGGAGGACGACCTGGACGACATCGCCGCGGGCACGGCGGCGTCGATCGACTGGCTCACCCGGTTCTACTTCGGCTCGGACGCCGGCCAGGAGGGCGGGGTCGCCCGCGCCGGCGGGCTCAAGCACCTGGTCAACGAGCGGCTCGGCGAGATCGACGCCCGCGAGGTCAACTCGATCCCGCTGGGGGTGGCGCCGGACGACCAGCCCGTGGTGATCCGGGTCGGCCGCTATGGCCCGTACGTCCAGCACGGTGACGAGCGGGCGAGCGTCCCGGAGGACCTGCCGCCCGACGAGCTCACCGTGGACAGGGCGCTGGCGCTGGTCGGCGCGCCCAGCGAGGAACGGTCGCTGGGCACCGACCCGGACAGCGGCGCGACGGTCACCCTCAAGGTGGGGCGTTTCGGCCCGTACGTGTCGACCGACGACGATCCGCCGCGCCGGGCGAGCCTGCTGGGCACGATGACACCGGAGGCCCTCACCCTCGCCGACGCCCTGAAACTGCTCACCCTTCCCCGGTCGCTGGGAGCCGCCGAGGATGGGGAGGAGGTGACGGCCCAGAACGGCCGGTACGGGCCCTACGTCAAGAAGGGCTCGGAAAGCCGCTCGCTGGAGTCGGAGGAGCGGCTGTTCACGGTGACGCTGGACGAGGCGCTGGCGCTGATCGCGCAGCCCAAGACGCGGGGCCGCCGGCGGGCCGCTGAGACCCCGCCGCTGCGTGAGCTCGGCCCTGATCCCGCCACGGGCGCCCCCATGGTGCTGCGGGAGGGCCGCTTCGGGCCCTACGTCACCGACGGCACGACCAACGCGAGCCTGCGCAAGGGCGACGACGTCGCGTCCCTCACCGCGGAACGGGCGGCCGAGATGCTCGCGGAGAAGCGGGCCCGCGGCCCGGCCACGCCCAGGCGGCGGGCGGCGCAGCCGGCCAAGCAGGCCACGGCCGCCAAGACCACCAAGACCACCAGGCAGTCCACGGCCAAGAAGACGACGGCCAGAAAGACGGCCGCGCAGCCGGCCACGGGGACAGGGACGGCCACGGGGACAGGGACGGCCACGGGGACGGGGACGGACGGCGGCACGCCGGGCACCTCGTCGCCACGCCCACGACGGACGGGCTGATGGGCCTTCCGCCGGATGGCGCCCACGACCCGCCGCGGCCACCGGCCTCGACGGCGTCGGCGGGCGGGCGGGCGTGGTCCAGCCGGCCCCCCAGCCGACCACCGGTCGCGACGGTCCCGTCACCACCGGCCGGCTCCGCCGACCCCCACCGCGGTACCCAGGGAGACATCCGCGCGGTCCTGCGGATACCGCAGTTCCGGCGGCTGTGGCTGGCGCTGACGCTGTCCAGCCTCGGCGACTGGATGGGCCTGCTCGCCACGACCGCGCTGGCCAGCTCCCTGCAGGCCGGCTTCTCGGGGAAGGCGTACGCGATCGGCTCCGTCCTGATCGTCCGGCTGCTGCCGGCGCTGGTCTTCGGGCCGCTCGCCGGGGTCGTCGCCGACCGGCTCGACCGCAGGCTGACGATGGTCGTCGCGGACGTCCTGCGGTTCGGGCTGTTCGTCTCCATCCCCCTGGCCGGGACGCTGGCGTGGCTGCTGATCGCGTCCCTGCTGATCGAGTGCGTCAGCCTGTTCTGGAACCCGGCCAAGGACGCCAGCGTGCCAAACCTGGTGCCCGTGCAGCGGCTCGCCACGGCGAACACCCTGAGCCTGATCACCACGTACGGTTCGGCGCCGCTGGCCGCCGCGGTCTTCTCGCTGCTGGCCACCCTGTCGCGCACGCTCAGCTCCAGCGTGTCGTTCTTCAGGACCTCCCCGCTCGATCTCGCGCTGTACTTCAACGCCGGGACGTTCCTGGTGTCAGCAGCTGTGATCTTCGGGCTGCGCGGCATCGGCCGGGCCGACCGCCTCGACGCCGGGGCGAACCCGGGCCTGTGGTCGTCGATCACCGAGGGCCTGCGGTTCGTCAGCCGGGACAGGATGGTCCGCGGCCTGGTCGTCGGGATTCTCGGCGGTTTCGCCGGCGCGGGGTGCGTGGTGGCGCTCGGCCGGCTCTACGTCCAGCTTCTCGGCGGCGGGGACTCCGCCTACGGTGTCCTGTTCGGCGCGGTGTTCGTCGGGCTCGCCGCCGGCATGGCGCTCGGGCCGCGGCTGCTCGGCGACTACAGCCGCTCCCGCCTGTTCGGCCTGAGCGTCACCGCCGCCGGCGTGACCATGCTGCTGGTCTCCATCGTCCCCAACCTCGTGCTGGCCTGCATCCTGGTCGTGCTCGTGGGCGCGTTCGCCGGGATCGCCTGGGTCACCGGTTACACGCTGCTGCAGGCAGGGGTGAGCGACGAGCTGCGCGGACGGACCTTCGCGCTGGTCCAGTCCCTGGTCCGCATCGACCTGCTCCTGGTGCTGGCCGTGGCGCCCGGGCTGGTCGGGCTCATCGGCTCGCATCACCTCGATCTGTGGGGCCACCTGCGCGTACGCACCGACGGCGTCACGATCGTCCTGCTCGGCGGCGGTCTGCTCGCGGTGGCCGTCGGCCTGTTCGCCTACCGGCAGATGGACGAGCGCAAGGGTGTCGCGGTCCTGCCGGAGCTGTGGAACGCCCTGCTGGGGCGGCGCGCCACGCCGGAGCGGCCCCGCCACGCCGGCCTGTTCATCGCCGTCGAGGGCGGTGAGGGCTCCGGCAAGTCCACCCAGGTGGAGCGGCTGCGATCGTGGCTGGCGTCGTCCGGCCGCGAGGTCGTCGTCACCCGGGAGCCCGGCGGGACGGCGCTGGGTGTGAAGCTGCGGGAGCTGCTGCTGGACCCGGCCGCGCGGCTGCACCCCCGCACCGAGGCGCTGCTGTACGCCGCGGACCGCGCCGAGCACGTCTCCCGGGTGATCGAGCCCGCGCTGGCCCGCGGCGCGGTCGTCGTCACCGACCGGTTCATCGACTCCTCCATCGCCTACCAGGGCGCCGGGCGCCAGCTCGGCGCGGACGACATCGCCATGCTGTCGCGGTGGGCCACCCGGTCGCTGCTCCCGGACGTCACGATCCTGCTCGACGTCCCCGCGGGCACCGGGCTCACCCGGGTCCGGGCCCGGGCCGCTGGGAGCGGCGGAAACGGCTCGGCGGCCGGTGTCGACCGGATCGAGGCCGAGAAGCTGTCGTTCCACGAACGCGTCCGGGACGGCTTCCGCCAGCTCGCCGAGCACGCGCCGGACCGGTACGCCGTCCTCGACGCGGACCACCCGCCGGACACCGTGCACAACCAGATCCGTAACGTCGTCACCGGATATCTGCGCCGGGGCGAGGACAGCACCCCGGGCCTCCCCCGTCCACAGGCCGCGTCCGGCACCGCGTCCGGCACCGCGTCCGAGGAACCGCCCACCGCGGCACCCGTGCGTCCCACGCCACCTGGCCGTCCCACGCCCACGCGCGCGTCCCCGGACAGCGCCGCGGTCTCGCCGGCACCGGGCCCGGCCAGCTCAGCCAGCCCGGCCGGGCCCGCCGACCCGGCTGATTCCGCCGATTCCGCCGATCACGCCGATCCGGGCGATCCGGCAGGGGAGACGGAGAAGAGCGACGCACCAGCGCCTGGAGCCGGGACCGAGACCACCGACGCGGCGGACGATCCCGTGACGGACGATCCCGCGGCGGCCTGGGCAGCGGACAGCCTGCCCACGGCCTCCGGACAATCGTCAAGGTGATCCAGCACCACTACGCGCACTCTTCGCCACCGCTCCGTCGCCGCTTCCCGTCCCTCGCCGCTTCCCGGCTGCCCTGCCGCTGCCGCGCCCCGGTGTCGACCCAGCGTTGGTGGTGTGGCGGGCCGAGCGGACAATGGCGCGGTGAGCGTGTGGGACGTCCTGGTCGGCCAGGTGCCGGTCATCGAGACCCTCTCCGCGGCGGCCGGAGCGCCCGGAGCGGCCGATACCGGTGGGCTGGCCGCGGCCCGCACCGCCATGACCCACTCGTGGCTGTTCACCGGCCCCACCGGCGCCGGCCGTACAACGGCGGCGCGGGCGTTCGCCGCCGCGCTGAACTGCGAGAGCAGCCACCCCGGATGCGGTGAGTGCGCGGGATGCCACACGGTGCTGACCGACACCGCCGCCGACCTGCGCACGGTCCGCCCGGAGGGCCTGTCCCTCGGCGTGAAGGACGTCCGGGAGCTGGTGCGGGACGCGGCCAGCGCGCCGACCTCGGGCCGCTGGCGGATCCTGCTGCTGGAAGACGCCGACCGGCTCACCGACCAGGCGGCGAACGCCCTGCTCAAAGCCTTGGAGGAGCCCGCGCAGCGGTCGGTGTTCCTGTTGTGCGCGCCATCGGTGGACGACGTGCTGCCGACCATCCGGTCCCGCTGCCGGGTGGTCGCGCTGCGGCTGCCCCGGCCGTCGGACGTCGCCGTCGCGCTGGCCCTCGAGGGTGTCGAGGACGCGTCCGCGCGGCTCGCCGCCGCGGCGAGCCAGGGGGATCTCGACCGGGCCCGCCTGCTCGCGACCGACGAGGCGGCTCGGGCCCGGCGGGCCGAGGTGCTGCGCATCCCTGCCCGCCTGCGCCGGACGGGTGACTGCCTCGGCGCCGCGGCGGACCTGGTGAACGCGGCGAACGCGGACGCCGACGCGGCGAACAGCATCCGCGACGAGGCCGAGGCCGAGGCGCTGAAGACCGCGCTCGGTGTCGGCGCGACATCCGCCGGCAGCACCGCGAAGCGTTCCAGGGCGGTCAGGCCGGGCGCGAAAGGCCGGGCGATGACGGTCCGGGGAGCCGCCGGCGCGCTCAAGGAGCTGGAGAAGACGCAGAAAAGCCGCGGCCGGCGGACGGTGCTGGACTCCCTCGACCGGGCGCTGGTCGACCTCGCCGGCTGGTATCGGGACGTGCTCGTCCTACAGCTCGGCGCGCCGGTGGACGCCATTCATCCCGATCATCATGAGCTGGCCGCGCGGCTGGCCCGGGGCTCTACCCCCGAGCAGACGCTGCGCCGGCTGGAAGCCGTCCTGGGATGCCGCCGCCGGCTGGCCGACAACCCCGGGCTGGTGCCGCTGCTGACGGTCGAGGCTCTCACCCTCGCGCTGCGCGCCGGCTGAGCCGACAGCACATGATCACCAAGTGTGGCGATCATGTGTTTTCCGGCCGGATAGGCCCCGTCCGCGGCTCGCGACCCGATTTGTGATTCCCCCCTCACTCTACGGATGATCCGATGTATCAATGATCCGATACATCGTTTCACCTCGCGGTCGCATCCGATCCTCGCCAACAGGCCGGTACGATACGATGCCCGAAACGACACCACAGATGCATTGGAACAGAGAGTAGCGGCAAAGAAACTGGATGACAGAGCGATGGCCGGCGGAGTTCGACACATAGTTGTCACGTGTTCGTCAAAAAATGATCGTTGCCGCCACATCAGACGGCCCGGCCGGCCGTGACGATGCCGCCGGACCAGCCGGATTACCGGCCCGGCGGCTCCCGAGGGCCAGCCCCACGGAAAGCATCCCACCAAGAACGGCGATCGTCTGAGCAGTCATCTCCCACGGGGGAACGGGAAGAGCGGCGATGAGCGGAATCATTCGGAAACGAACCGGGCCGGCCGGGAGCCGTATTCTCGGCGTCGGTGCCTATCGCCCGATGACAGTGGTGTCGAACGCCGACATCTGCCAACGGCTGGACTCCACACCCGAGTGGATCGAATCCCGCTCCGGTATTCGCAGCCGCCGGTTCGCGACCGCCGAGGAATCCCTCGGGGCGATGGCCGCGACAGCCGCCGGCAAGGCGCTGGCCAGCGCCGGTGTCGAGATCGCCGATGTCGGATGCATCCTGGTCGCGACAATGTCCCATGTCACCCAGTCGCCATCGGTAGCCACGGACGTGGCCGCCAGGATCGGCGCCGAGAAGGCCACGGCATTCGACATATCGGCGGCCTGTGCCGGTTTCTGTCATGGGCTCGCGATCGCCAGCGACATGGTGCTCGCCGGCAGCGCCCGGCATGTGCTGGTAATAGGCGCCGAGCGCATGTCGGACATCGTCGATCCGCATGACCGGGGCACCGCTTTCCTGTTCGGGGACGGTGCCGGAGCGATTGTCGTCGGGCCGTCCGAGACGCCGGGCATCGGGCCGGTGGTGTGGGGGTCGGATCCCTCCGCCCGGGACGTCATCGCGCACGACCGCTCCTATCTGGACTGGCGTGACAACCCCGAACTGCCCTGGCCGACGATGCGGATGGCGGGCCAGCGGGTCTTCCGCTGGGCGTCCTGGCAGATGGCGCCCGTCGCGCGGGCGGCGCTCGACGAGGCCGGCGTCACGGCGGACGATCTCGCCGCGTTCATTCCGCACCAGGCCAACATCCGCATCATCAACGTGTTGTGCAGAGTGCTCGCCCTGCCCGGGACGGTGACCGTCGCCCGGGACATCGAAGTACACGGGAACACCTCCGGGGCATCTGTTCCGCTCGCGATGGACGAAATTCTCGCCAGCGGCCAGGTACCGTCCGGTGGCCTCGCGCTGCTCATAGGTTTCGGCGCGGGCCTGGTCTACGCCGCCCAGGTCGTCCAGCTCCCCTGAGCACCTTTCCGGGCACACCGCCCGCCACACCAGTCAGAGGTACGATCCGAAATGAGCGCCGGAAGAGCACCCGACAACATCTGCCGCGGGCCCTTCCGGTATATCGGCTCGTGAACCCTCCGGCGTGCGGCAAGAACTATCGCCCGCCTTTCGGTCGGGCCACATCCCGCTGGCCGTTCCCCCGCCCGCCGCTCGCCGCGTGCCCGGGCTGGGGCGCGGGAGCGGGGCGGCCGAGCAGATACCAGCCCCACAGCCCCACGGGTACCGGCGCTCGCGGCGGGGTCTCCGCGGCGACGCGCGCGTCCATGGCGTCCAGGACATGATCCCAGCTTCCCGCGGCCCGCAGCATCAGGCCGCCGATGCCGGTCGTCCGGGGAAGATGCGGATGCGAGCGGGTGGGCGCCCGCCGCACCGACCGTTCGAACATGGCCACCGCCCGGCGCCGCTCCTGCTCGGACAGCGCCTCGTCCAGCTCGGCGAGCATGGGCTCCTCGAGAGCCACATGCCGTTCCGCGAGCTCGGCGAGACGTTCGCACAACGTCCGCATCGACTCGTTCGGCCGGTGCACGTCACCCTGAATATGCTGGGAAATACCACGTGTCACCGACTCGGTTTCCCGCGCAACCAGGCGCAGACCGGTGGCCCGCGCCTGGCCCTCCGGCGGAAGGTGCCGGCGTGCCGCCGGGTAGACGGCGGTCTGCACCGCGTACATGTGAGCGCTGATCGCCGCGACCGCCGTGTCGGCCGCCCGCAGCGGACGCCTGGGGTCCCCCGGGGCCGCCACGGCGGAGAACGTCAGAGCGACAAGGTCATCGACATGCCCATGGGCGGCCCTGACCAGGCGGAGCAGGGATGCCGTCGGCTGGGCCCGCTCGTCGAGCCCGGCTTCTTTCCCCATTTTCCCCGTCCGGGCTCCCGCCGGGTCCCCCGTCCGGGCTCCTCCCGAACCTGTCGCGGTCGTCATCGCCGCCCCCTAACACCCCGGAAACCAGGCCTTCCCGGCGTCGCCGATCCGGGAGGAACCCGGACGCGAAAAGATGATCGCGCCGCTGTCGGCCCCCGGGTCGGCCGAACCGCCCGCCGACCTCGTGCCTGCCGGCTCATGAGCCGGAAACACCAGAATCGGCGCATCATGTCCACTGGTCAAGCCGTGTTCACGAGGATGGCCCATACCCGGCCGGACACATCGGATACACCGGTGGTGGACGTAGCAGGGTGGGTGGCGCGGACTTGTGACAATGATCCGGACAGGCAGCGGGTACCCCCGGTAGCGTCCACGGGGCCGCTGGGCTTCGGCCGCCCGGACGGCACAACGTCCAGCAGGAAGAAATCAAATGACCATGTCTGGTGACAGAAACCTCCGCGCCGGCACCACCACCGGCATCCCCGGCCGCGCGGCCCGCGACAGCGTCCGGACCCCGGTATGACCGGCACCGGAGGACAGGAGGAGCCGAATGTGACCGACCGGAAATTCGGTGACGATTCCGACGACCGTCATGCCGGGCATCACCTTCTCCCCCACGGCCCCGCCGACCGCGGGACCACGACCGCCTGGCTGGCGGAAGCCGTGACCAGGCGGGTCTCCCTGGTTCGGCTGTACCCGAAAGGACGCCGGCGGCATCAGGAAGCTTTCCCGGCTCCCTCGGGACGGGTGGTCGCCTGCCAGGTCTACCGGGACGGCTATCGTGACCCGCGCCCCGTCGACCATGTCGACGCGCTACGGGCGGCCCGCGAACAGCGCAACAGCTTCGTCTGGCTCGGCCTCTACCAGCCGACCGCGGCCGAGCTGACCGCCATCGCCGACGTGTACGGGCTGCATCCGCTCGCGGTCGAGGATGCCGTCAACGCGCACCAGCGCCCGAAGATGGAACAGTACGCGGAGACGCTTTTCGTCGTCCTCAAGACCGTCTGCTATGTGGATCACGAGGAGCTGACGGCGACATCGGAGATCGTGCACACCGGGGAGGTCATGGTCTTCCTCGGCCGTGACTTCGTCGTCACCGTACGGCACGGCGAACACGGCGGGCTCCAGAGCCTGCGCAGCAGGCTGGAGACGCAGCCGCAGGTGCTCCGGCACGGGCCGTCGGCCGTCCTGCACGCCATCTGCGACCAGATCGTCGACGACTACCTGGCCGTCACCGAAAAAATAGAGGTCGACATCGACGCCATCGAGGCGTCGGTCTTCCAGCGGTCGCTGCGGCCCGACACCGGCAAGGTCTACCAGCTCAAACGGGAAGTGCTCGAGTTCAAGCACGCCGTGACGCCGCTGTACGCACCGCTGCGCATGCTGGCCGAGCCCGGCGTCACCGGGATCGACCCGCGAATCCGGGCGTACTTCCGGGATGTCGCCGACCATCTTGAGGAGGTCACCGCACGAATCGCCCGGTTCGACGAACTGCTCTCCTCGATACTTCAGGCGACCCTGACCCAGGTCACCATCGCACAGAACGAGGACATGCGCCGTATCAGCGCCTGGGTCGCCATCGCCGCGGTGCCCACCGCGATAGCCGGTATCTACGGCATGAACTTCGAGCACATGCCCGAACTGCGCCAGGTCTGGGGATACCCGGCGGTCCTCTGCCTGATGGTGACGGTCTGTTTTTTTCTGTACCGGGCGTTCAAACGGAACGGCTGGCTCTGAACCGAGCCTGCCGAACCCCGGCCGCGCGGATCAGAACGGCCCCGCCACTCGCCGGCCCCGGCGACGAATCACCACCCGTACGGATCGACGGTCATACTGGGCCGGCCATAGCAGGCCAGTCATAGCAGGCCAGTCATAGCAGGCCAGTCATAGCAGGCCGGTCGCGCCAGGATGACCATACGGCCAATTGTACGATTTGATCGTATTGTACCGATTGTCCCATGGCATGACCTCCCCAACGGGATTCACGAGGACCACGCTGTCAGCTACCGTAATGGATCGTGTCGGGCTTTCACAGGAGGCCGTTCCCTACGCGGTTCTCCCGATCCTCGCTCGGCGGCAGCCGTCGGCTCCTCATCCCTGGCCATACCTCTGGCGCCGGCAGCCAGCGCGCCGCCGTCCCTCATATCCACGACGAGGACGGCGCGGCCTGATGACCCCATCGCTGAACACCGTCCGCAATGATCTCGTCGCGGAACTTGCAACGAGGCTGGAACAGCTGGACCATCTGCTCGGACGCCTGGAGGACGCCGAACAGCAGGCCGCGAGCGCCAGCGAGGACCTGATGCGTGCCCGGCGCTGGCAGGAGGAGACCCTGCGCGTGCTCCAGGACGAGCGCGCCCAGATGCGTACGCACCAGCGCGCCCTGGACAGCCTCGCCGACCGGACACAGACCGCCCTGATCGCTCTGGCCGCCAACCATCGGTCGCTGCCGCCGGAGGTCCACGAACTCGCGATCGAACTCCGGGTCCTGCAGACCTCCGGCCTGCTCTCCCGCCGGCCACCCCCCCGCAC
>NZ_CEVIVC010000017.1:48712-60269 GCF_982290645.1 Protofrankia sp. CiP1_Cm_nod4 | reverse complement strand
GTCCACCGAACCCGAACACTTCAGTCGGCCAGCGCGGTGATCTGGGCGCTGAAGTCTTCACGTGCGCCGGCGTGGGGAATCCCGCCGCGCAGTGGATCATTCAGTTGTGGCGTGAGGCTGTCGCACCTGCCGCGACTGAGCTGGCATCTGACCGCAGGTCCCGGCCGGCGATCCGCCCGGGAAAGACGGTGGGTCACCGCGGTGCTGCCTGGTCTGCTGATCTCCATGGAGTCGATGGCGCACGGTTTGACCCTTGCGTTGAGTCTTCCGTCTGTCGCCAGCGCTGTTCAGGGCTCGATGACGAGGCGTTCGATGAGGTTGTCGCGGAGGGTGAACTGGTAGCGCAGATCGACGACGCCGCCGGGGAAGTTGCCCTCGAGGTGGTTCGTGGCGATGTAGTGGATCTGGTCGGTTTTCTGCGCGGCGGTGAGTTCGATGGTGTAGGTGAACTCGCTGGCCGAGCGGGTCAGCCAGGTTTCGATCGCTGCTGTTCCGTGGTAGGTGGTGCCGTCGTCGATCACGGTGGCGTCGGTGGTGAACGCGCTGATCGCGGCCGGGGTGTTGTGGGTGCGGTGCGAGGCCAGGTAGCGGGCGATCACCTCGGGTAGCGCGTCGGGGGCGATGGGCTGGGGCTCGTTGTCACGCATGGCTGTCCTGACTGTGAGGGGCGGACGGATCACACGGTCGGCGTGGTGCCGCCGTCGATGACGTGCTCGGCGCCGACGATCGACGAAGCGCGGTCGGAGACAAGAAAGGCGACCAGTTCGGCGACCTCGTCGGGCCGGTTGGGACGCCCGAGCGGAATGCCGCCGAGGGAATCCATCAGCCCCGCCAACGCATCCTGGCGGCTGATGCCGGCGCCCTGGGCGAGCCGGTCGACGAGAGCGTCGGCCGCGGCGGTCTGAATGAAGCCGGGCGACACGGTGTTGACGCGTACCCCGCGCGGGGCGACCTCGTTGGCCAACCCTTTGCTGTAGGTGGTCAGCGCGGCCTTGGCGGCGGCGTAGGCAAGGGTGCCGTTCCACAGTGGCATCCGGCGCTGGATGGAGGAGACATGGACGATGGCCCCCTTTCCGGCCTCGATCATGCCGGGTAGCAGGCCGCGGTCCAGGCGGACCGCAGCCAGCAGGTTGATGGTCAACTCGGTGGCCCAGTCGTCCTCGCCGAGGGCGGCGAATCCGCCCGACGGTGCCTCGGAACCGCCGAGATTGTGGACCAGGATGTCGACGCCGCCCAGGCGGTCGAGCGTTTCGGCCACCACGGTCGCCGCCCCGGCGGCGGTGGCGAGGTCAGCGGTGATGAACAGCTTCGGATCGAGGTCGTCCGGCTGGCGGCGGCCGGTCACCAGCACGGTCGCGTCGGCGTGGGCGAGGCGCCGGGCGATGGCCGCGCCCGTGCCTCCGGTACCGCCGGTGACCAGCGCACGCCGGCCATGCAGGGATTCGGTAGGAGGGATGTAGGTCATGACGCCGTCCTGTTCCCGAGTGTGGCCATCCTCCGGCCCACACCCGTAGCTACTGCTAGAATAGAAGTCAGTGACTTCGACTTTAGCAGCTACTGGGGAGGGGGTCACCATGGCGAGCCGGATCAGGCTCGAGGACCGAGAGTGCCCGCTGTCGACAACGGTGCAGCACGTCGGCGAGTGGTGGACGCTGCTGATCCTGCACGACGCCTTCGACGGCTACACCCGCTTCGACCAGTTCCAGGACAGCCTCGGCATCTCCTCCAGCATGCTCACCGCCCGTCTCAAGACCCTCGTCGCCGACGGTCTGCTGGAACGCCGCCCCTACCAGACCAACCCGGTCCGGCACGAGTACGTCCTGACCGACCTCGGCCGCTCGCTGCGCCCGGTGATCGTGACACTGGCGGCGTGGGGCAATTCCCGCCTCCCCGCCGAGCAACGCAGCATGATCCTCGTCGACGCGACCAGCGGAGAAGAAGTCGAACCCGTCGTCATCGACGCGAAGACCGGCCGCCGCCTCGACGACAGCGACGCCTACGTCTTCACCGCGGGACCCGCCGCCAGCTCGGCCATGCGCGCCCGCTACATCTCTACCGCCGACGCCACGTAGCCCCCCGGGGGGTGGCTAACGACCAGGCTGCCGGGTCGAGCCCGACAGAGAGGGTTCCGCGCTCATCCCTCGGACGGTCCCCTGATGGCGCCGAGGTAGACCTCTGACCCCCATCTCGCGCCAACCGCCGCCGCGAAGGGCTCGACACGAACGTCGGCGCTCTCGTGAGGAGCGTCAACCATCAGCGCCTGCCCGGCCTGCATAGCCAGGTAGATGCCGACATGCATGACTTTACTCTGATCCGTTCCGAAGAACACGAGATCCCCCACCTGCAGGGGCGCCCCGGCCGGCAGCGCCGGGCCGGCGTCGTATTGGGCCTGCGCGGTGCGCGGGAGCTGGATGCAAGCCGCGGCGTAGGCGACCTGGGTTAGGCCCTACCTGCCAAGATGGGATGAGACAGGAGATATTTCCCATCTAGGCTAGCTTGGGCGGGGTTGGGAGAGGGAGATCGTGGCAGTGGTGCTGACGGCCGGGCAGGGCCTGGTCGATGATGGTCGGGTGGACGAGCCCGAGGCCGGCCGGCCTGATCCGGAGGTCGAGCCGAAGGCGAAACGGCGCACGTTCACGGCGGAGTACAAGGCGCGGATTCTCGCGGAATACGACGCGGCGACCAGGCCGGGTGAGAAAGGCGCGATCCTGCGCCGGGAGCGGTTGTACTCGGCGCACCTGGTGGAATGGCGCCGGGCGCGGGACCAGGGCGTGGCCGGGGCGTTCTCGAAGCCGCGGGGCCGGCCTGCGCCCGACCCGCGGGACAAGGAGATCGAGCAGTTGCGGGCGCGGCTGGCCCGGCAAGATAAGGAACTCGAGGCGTCCCGGCGCGTGATGGACATCATGGGAAAAGCCAACGCGCTCGTGGAGGCGCTCTCCGAGAGCATTCCCGGAATCACCCGGGAATCGTCGCCGAAGGAGAACGGATAGCCGACGCGTGCGCGGTCGAGCTGGCCGACGTCGTCGGGGCGAAGAAGGCGTGCGAGCTGACGGGCCGGTCGCGGGCGACGTTCTACCGGCGCCACCGGCCGCCCGCGTCGGCTCCGCCGCGCCGCCCGCCGAAGCCGCACCGGGAGCGCGCCCAGCCGCGGGCGCTGTCCCCGGAGGAACGGGCACGGGTGCTGGCGATGCTCGACTCGGAGCGGTTCGCCGACGCGTCGCCGCGGTCCGTGTGGGCGACGCTGCTCGACGAGGGCGTCTACCTGGCCTCCTGGCGAACCTTCTACCGGATCCTGGCCGCCGAGGGCCAGACCGGGGAGCGCCGCGCCCAGGCCACGCACCCGCCGCACGTGAAGCCCGAGCTGCTCGCGGAGGCGCCCCACCGCGTGTGGACCTGGGATATCACGAAAATCAAGGGGCCGTCGAAACACAGCTATTTCTACCTGTATGTCATTCTCGATATCTTCAGCCGGTATGTCGTGGGCTGGATGCTGGCGCCGAACGAGTCGGGCGAGTTGGCGAAGGAGCTGGTCACGCAGACCTGCGAGAAGTACGGCGTCGACACGTCGGGGCTGACGGTGCACGCGGACCGGGGCTCGTCGATGACGTCGAAGACGGTCGCGATGCTCTACGCGGACCTCGACATCGTCCGGTCGCACTCCAGGCCGCGGGTCTCGAACGACAACCCGTACTCGGAGTCCCAGTTCAAGACGCTGAAGTACCGGCCCGGCTTTCCTGACCGCTTTGGTACCCTCGCCGAGGCGCGCCAGTTCTGCCGCCGGTTCTTCGCCTGGTACAACCACGAGCACAGACATTCGGGAATCGGCTATCTCGCGCCGGCGGTCGTGTATTTCGGCCAGGCCGAGGCGGTGCACGCTGCCCGCGGCCGCGTCCTCGACGCGGCCTACGCCGCGCACCCGGAGCGGTTCGTGAACCGGCGCCCGGTTCCGCCGCCGCTCCCACAGCCTGCCGGGATCAACCACAAGCCCGACGAGCGAGCAGAACCGGCCGCCGCCGGCATCCCCGAACGATCGGAGGTCGTCCCCCGACAGAGAACGCATGCAGGGTAATCCACAAAGAATCTTGTCTTAAAGATCTTGACAAGTTCCGAACCCGGCCGGTGGCACACCGACCGGGTTGGGGATGCACACTGTGCGCTCGGAGGGGCTCGAACCCCCAGCCTCTTGACCCGTAGTTAGATTTAGATCTTCCGTCGACGTTCGCAGAGGTCCGCCCCGTCCGCTGACCTGGTGGGCTCTGTCCATGGGCGTCCGCCAACGTCCACCCTCGTCCACCGGCTTGGCTGTCAACTTGGCTGTCAGTCGTTCTGACTATGGTCATCTTGGTGGTCTTCGCGGTGCCATGGTTTAGTGAGAGCTATACTCGTTTGATGGACGGGCGGCAGTGGGACGTCTACCTCGTCAACGAGGTCCGTGACTGGATCGACGGCCTGGACGCCGCGACACACGCGCGGGTCGTCCAGGCGATCGACCTGCTCGCGGAGACCGGCCCCGGGCTGGGGAGACCGCTGGTCGACACGATCAGCGGCTCGTCGCTGCCGAACCTGAAGGAACTCAGACCGGGCACGGTACGGATCTTGTTCTGTTTCGATCCGTAGCGTTCGAGCATCCTGCTTGTTGCCGGGGACAAATCCGGGCAGTGGAACGCCTGGTACGACGAAGCGATTCCACTGGCGGAGCAACGCTACAAGAGCTACCTGGTGGAACGCGGCCAGGAGGAGGGTGATCGGCGATGAGTGGTCACGTACGGTGGGCTGATGTCCGTGCCGAGCAGGTCGCCCGGGCCGGCGGGGAGGAGGCGGTCGCCGCCGGCAAGCAGGAGCTTCTTGCGGTCGCGGTGGGGCACCGGCTTGCCGAGGTGCGTCGTGCGCGGGGTCTGACCCAGCAGCAGGTGGCCGAGCGGATGGGGGTGACCAAGGGCCGGATCTCGCAGATCGAGCAGGGCTCACTCTCCGGTCAGGACGTGGTCGCCAGATACGCTGCCGCTCTTGGTGGCCGGCTGCATCAGGCGATCTACTTTGACGACGGGGACATCGCCGCGATCGCTTGACCTGTTTCGTCGCCGCAGCACACCCGACGGCTTCCTGGGCTGAGGGCCGTTGCTGCACCCGCTGCTTCAGAAAGACCAGAGCCCCGCGCCGTGTGATCGGCTGCGGGGCTCTGACCTGTCTCAACCTGACGTGCGCTCGGAGGGACTCGAACCCCCAACCTCTTGATCCGTAGTCAAGTGCTCTATCCGTTGAGCTACGAGCGCCTGCCGGGCCACGGTAGCGGACCGACTGAGCAAGAGTACAGCATCGGCCCGCGATCTCCGAACGGGCGTCAGCGTGGCGGTAGCCGATGCGGTGTGACGTCCCCCAGGCGGCCGTTGGTGATCGATGCCGTCATGAACGTGTGGTGTGGCTGGCGGCGGCGGTCCGTCGGGGAGCCGGGGTTGAGCAGCCGGACCGGTCCGGCGCCGCCCGTCCGGTGGACCGTGGCGTCCCAGGGGATGTGCGAGTGGCCGAAGACGACCAGGCCGGCGTCGGGGTAGATGGCGCTGACCCGCTGGTTCCGGCCGGTGGCTGTCCCGGTCTCGTGCACGACCACCGTCCGGACTCCGTCGAGATCGACACGTGCCACCTCCGGTAGCAGCTTGCGGATCTCGGGTCCGTCGTTGTTGCCGGAGCAGCCGATCAGGCGCGGAGTTCTGGCCTGGAGCCGCTCCAGCAGGGCGACGTCGACCCAGTCGCCGGAATGGATCACCGTGTCCGCGTCGTCGACCGCTGCCCACACCGGGGCCGGCAGGTCACGGGCACGGAACGGCACATGCGTGTCGGCCAGCAGGACGAGCCTCATCCGTCGAGTCTGCCTCGCCGGCTTCGGCCGGAAAGCGGGCTGTCAGCACGAAAATGCCGCGGGGTGGCCAGCGGGCCGTCGATGTATGAATCGTGAAGGGCTGTCGCGCTCCGTTCGGACGGGCAGAAGCCGGAAGGTACGCTTCCTGTGGTGTCTGGACAGCCGTTGCCGGAGATGTCACCACCGGGCGGCGCCCTGCCCCGGGCGGCTCGGGTCGCAACAGCGACCGGCCTTTTCGTTCATGCCTTCGTCTTCGCGGCCTGGATTCCTCGCATCCCTGAGGTGAAAGCGTCGCTTGCGCTGAGTGAGGGCGAGCTCGGGCTGGCGTTACTTGGAGCACCGGCCGGCGCAGTTCTGATCATGTGGGCCATTGGTCTTCTCGTCGGGCGTGTCGGCAGTGTCCCCGTGATCCGGGTCAGTCTTGTCCTGTACTGCGCCGCCGGTGTGCTCATCGGTGGTGCCGGCAGCCTGCCCGTGTTGTTCGTGCTGCTTGCGTTCTGGGGGGCCAGCGGCAGCGGGCTCGACGTCGCGGTCAACGCTCAGGCCACCGAGGTGGAGCGACGCTACGGGCGTCCGATCATGTCGGGGCTGCACGCGGCGTGGACGGGCGGTGCGCTTGTCGGAGCGGCCCTGGGCGCGGCGGGCGCGGCCGCGGAGACGCCGCTCGGCTGGCAGCTCGCCGGCGTCGGCGCGCTCGGGCTCGTCATCGGTCTTCCGCCGACTCTGATGATGTTGCCGCGTGACGCGCCCGCTCCTGACGATGCACTGATCGTGCGTCGTGCGCCCGTGATGGATGCGAGGAACCCGGCGGTGGCGGGAAATGTCGCCGATACCGGGAGTATCGATAACGTGGCGGGTGTAGATGTTGCCGTCAGTGGCAGGGCTGCCGGTGACACGACCGGCCGGGACGGCGGAAATATTACGGATACGGCTGTCGGCGTCGTGATGACCGAGTCCGTGGTGCCAATTCATGATCGTGATTGTCCGGTATTTCCTGTGTCGGCTCCGGTCTCCCTGCTCGGTGCTGTCGAGGAGCACGAGGAAAACCAGCCGACCAGGAACAAGAAGGGCGAGGATGCCGGGAAGGGAGCCGATGAGAGCGGGGACGCCGGGGAAACGGGGGGATCCGGAGCGGTCGGCACGGCCGCGGAGCGGACACCCGAGGCGGTGTCCGCTCCGCGCGCTTCTCGGGGTTCCCGCGGTTTTCGGCATGGCCTGAACATCCGCCGGGGGGCCGGCCGTCCGCTTGACATGCTCTGTTTCATCTGCCTGTCGAGTTTCCTGTGCGAGGGTGTGGCCGCGGACTGGAGCACCCTCTACCTGCGGGATGTGACGGGTGCGTCCGTGGATGTCGCGGGCATCGGCTTCGTCCTGTTCGCGGGGACGATGCTGGTCGGGCGGCTGGCTGGGGACAGGGTGACGGCCGCCGTCGGGGCCGCCTGCCTGGTCCGGGTTTCGGCTGGGGCCACGAGTGTCGTGTTCCTCTCCGCGCTGGCCGTCGCGGACACCGCTATCGGCGTACCTGGCGGAATCGTGGGTTTTGGCATCATTGGTATCGGAATGGCATGTGTCGTCCCGTCGACGATATCGGCGGCAGGGCGGCTTGGCATTCGTGCTTCCGGTCGGTCCCCGTCCGCTGGGGCCGCTGTTGCCAGGGTTATGAGCTTTGGTTATGTCGGCTGGTTGATAGGCCCCCCGATCGTCGGAGGGCTCGCAGAAATGATCAGCCTGCGTGCCGCTATGATCGTTGTGGTTGCTCTTGCCGCGACGGTGGCGGTCCTCGCGCCTGCTTTGTCCGTTTCGTCCGTCCAGCCTCGGTGATGGCCCTGTCGCGGACGTGTCGAGGGCCGTCGGATGTCTGGCTGGTTTCTGACTGGAAGGTGGGTCGGGCTGGTCCGGTCGGGTACTCTCCGCTCGTGATGGGGGCTGGCGAGAGGGGAGCCGGTGCTGGCGCCACTGGCTGCTGACGATCCGCGTTCTGTCGGGCCCTACCGGCTGCACGGCCGTCTCGGCGAAGGTGGAATGGGCGTGGTCTATCAGGCCTTCGCTCCTGATGACACGCCTGTAGCGATCAAGCTTCCGCACCTGAACGTGGCGGCGGATCCCGAGTTCCGGGCCCGTTTCCGCCAGGAGGTCACCGCTGCCCGGCGCGTCCGTGGCGCTTTTGTGGCCGAGGTCCTGGACGCTGATGTGGACGCCCCTCGCCCCTGGATGGCGACCGCCTACGTCGACGGGGTGAGCCTGGCGGACGCGGTACGCCGCCGCGGCCGTCTGGACGGCCCGACGTTGATGAGCCTTGCCGTTGGTCTTGCCGAGGCCCTGGTCGTCATCCACGCGGCTGGCGTGGTGCATCGCGATCTCAAACCCGCGAACATCATCATGGACTGGGACGGGCCGAAGGTCATCGATTTCGGCATCGCTCGGCTCTCGGACGCCACCATGAACACGAAAACCGGCTTCAGCATCGGGACCATCGCCTGGATGGCTCCCGAGCAGCTTTCCGGAGAGCGAGCCGGGCCTGCCGCCGACATCTTCGCCTGGGGTACCTGCGTCGCGTTCGCCGCGACGGGCCGGCATCCGTTCGCGGCCGGGACACCGGCGGCGTCGATGGCCCGGGTCCTGGGAGACGCTCCCGATCTCGAAGGGGTTCCGGAGCCGTTCGCCTCCGTGGTCGCCTGGGCGCTGGCGAAGCCGCCGGCACAGCGCTGCACCGCCGTGGGTGCGGTGGCCAGCCTCACCGGAAGGCAAATCTACGGCGTTACCGAGGCCGAACGGGTCGCTACCCGTGTCATCCGCGGTGGTCTTGGCCTGGATGACGCGTCGGCAGCCGGTCCGTTCGGGCCGTCTCGGCCATCCGCCGGCCACGGTCAGGCAGCTGGCTGGCCAGGATGGCAGACCCCACCGCCATCGCCTGAAACGGGCCACACCCGGGTCGGGCCTCCGCTCCCGCCGTGGGAGGCCGAGGAACAGCCCGTCCAGGGTGCTCTCTGGAATGCGCAGCCCCCGGTGCCGCCCCCGCCGCAGCCTCCACCGCCCGGAGCGGACCGACGTGGGCTCCTCACTCCACCCGGGCCACCCCAGCAGGGACGCTTCGGCCGTTCGTCGCCAATGCCGGTGCCAGTTCTGGCGGTTCTGCTGGTGGCGGCTGTGCTTACGGCCATCCCCGTGATCTCGCGGGCCAACACCGCGCGGATACCGACGATTATCGGTTATTACGACATATGGGACGTTTTCGGGGAGTTCACGGTGGCGTTCCTTGCGCTGCCGGTGATGCTTGTCGGTCTGGTGGCCGGGAACCGCCGGGGTGCCTGGCGTGATTTCGCGGCCGGATGTGTGGCCGGTCTGTCCGTCATGTCGGTCGCGGAGCTCGGCTTCGCCCAGGAGGAGTTCGGCTCCTCGCTTGACGTCGGCGGGTGGCTGATCATAACGGGTGCCGCCGCAGCGTTGGTCGTCGTCCTGGGCTGGCGGGGCTGGACCGCCGGCTGGACCTTCGGCCGGTGGACAGTCTTCTGCCTGCTCGTCGGTGGTATGGGCGTCGTCGTGTTCGCCCCCGCGGAGCTGCATTGGAAGGCTTATGTCCTCGCCGGGCAGCCGAGCCTGGTCGGAACCTCCGCGATCGCTGGTGTGCTGCTTCTCGCCACGTTGTTCGCGCAGCCCCGCAGCGTCACGTTCTTCACCGCGATGATCGTGGCCGGGCTCTGCGCGTTCGAGATGTTTTATCCGGATCTCCACGTTTACGCGGTCGACAATTTTGCGGTGCTGATCGGGCTGTTGGCTCTCGGCCTTCTTGGTGATCGCTGGTCGGACCGGCTCTTCCTGTTCGCGGCCAGGATGGCTGTTGCCGTGGCGTTGCTGCAGCATGCCGTGCTGGCCTGGGGAGGCGGCGATGTCGTGATACGTCTTGGTGAGACCATCCTGGATCTGTCAGACATCCACCTCGCCGCCTTCGGAGCGATTGCGGTCCTGGCGGTTTTCGGGACGCTGCGGGGCCCGCGGGTTGCTCCGGGGCCATGGCAGCCGCCTCCACCGGGCTACCCTCCGGGCCCGCTGCCATACCGCGCCGGCGGGTCGTACTGATCCGGGACGTGGCTGTCGGACCGTGACGGAGCAACGCCGCAGGCCTCGGTCCGGCGCCCTGGGCTTTCCTGGGTACGGGCTGATCCGGCGGGCGCCGAGGTGAACCGGCTGGCCGTCCGCCGGCAGTGGCTCCTATCGGCCTGTTATCGTGGATCTTCTGCCGCTGATCTGTTGCCGCCGGCGGAATCCCGGTAGCAGCTCGCGTACCAGCGCATTCGTTTCTGCCTGGATGCCGAGGCCGGTCCGTGATGGCGCGATCATCTGGTACATCTCGTTGATCACCGCCTCCAGGGCCTTGCGGTCATGGCGAGCTGCTACTGTGCGTAGTAGATCTCGCCACAGGATTTCGGCTGTTGGCGCCGCGCGCAGGCCCGTTCGGCACGCCGCGATGGCGGTAACGGTATCGCCGTTACCGAGCGTCAAGTTGGCAAGTCGGTGGGCCACATCGACGACGGCGGTGGAGGTGATCGTCCTGATCCTGCCTGAGTCCAGCCATCGGTAGCGGCCTGCCGGCAGATTTGTCCACAGTGGTCCGGCGACCAGCCGTAATGCTGTTGTAAGATCGTCTTCGGCGTCCGTCTCCGGTTGGGCGGAGCGATGGGTGTAGGCGACGAAAAGATCCCAGTCGCACCGGACGTCGTCAGTCAGGCGCCAGCATTCGTTATCACTGACCGTGATATGCGGGCGGCCCTCGTTGTCACTCCCGAGCCAGCCGGCGACATGCTCGAGCTCGTCGTTGAGCACGTCGTCAGGAGTCCCTGGCGGCAGGAGCACGGCGCTGAGAGCGCTGGAAAGTACCCCTGAGCGATGCAGAGCCAGGTACACCACCAGCTCGGTCAGGAACTCCCGGCGATCCGGATCGCAGGGCCCCGGCGCCTCGACGGCGATCTCTCCCATGATCCGGATTGCGACGTCGGTCGCTCGGAACAGCTCGCCAGGCACGGCCGGCGTCGTCACTGGCGCTGGCCGCGCCGGTGACGACGCCAGCGCCGCCGGCAGCACGGGTGGCGCTGCCAGCGGCCGGGAAACTGCCAGCGGCCGGGAAACTGGTTGCGGCTGGGAAACTGGCTGTGGCAGTAGAGCCGGCAGGGTGGACAGTGCGTTGTCGTCAGGCGGATCCGTCCGCGGCAGGCCGTCGTCGCCGGGAGCCGGGGCCGCGAGGGCGTCGCTCGCCGCGGTTCGCCCGGAAAGCCGGACCAGCAGCCCTGGTGTCTTCCACGGTTGTGCCGTCGGTGTCGACGGTGGCGCTGGCCAGACCGCACCGGGAGGGGGCATGGACGGCAGGGGGGAGGCCTCGGCCGGGAACGCGGTCGGCGGCGGAAACGGATACAGCTGGACGCCGTGTGCATCAGGAACGTGTGCATCAGGAGAACGTGGCGGCACAGGCCCCACTGACATCCCGGAGGCCCCGGGCACCTGGAGCTCCCGGGCCGGCATCGCTCTGTTGCGCCAGACGGAGGCGGCACCGTCTCCCCGGGAGGAGGCGTCCACGGACGGGGAAGGGCCGTGAGCACGCCCCGCCGGGTTGCCGCCGTCCGGGTGCCCCGCCGCCTCCGGACGTACCGGTGGTTCTCCTGGAGGCGGCGGGGGTTTGGGTGGTCGGCCAACCGGAGGAGCGATGGC
>NZ_CEVIVC010000017.1:8108-48687 GCF_982290645.1 Protofrankia sp. CiP1_Cm_nod4 | reverse complement strand
GGAGGCGGCGGGGGTTTGGGTGGTCGGCCAACCGGAGGAGCGATGGCCGGTGAAGGCGTCCGCGGGGGCGGGGACGGGGCCCGCGTCGCTGGGGTCCGCGCAGGAGCTGACGGGGGAGGCACCGACGGCACCGGTGGAATTGGCGGATGCCTGCGATGGAGGGACTCTGATTCCGCCGTGGATGCCTGTGGGCGCATCCACGGCGGAATTTCGGGTACCCATGGCGTCGGCACCTGGTCCGGATTCGAGGTGGGGGCTGGCCGGGATCCGTCCGGGAACGCGGCACGCGCATCGGCGTCCTCGTTCCCACGGCTACGGTCGTCCACTTGCGCCACGCCGTTCCCGAGGCCGGGACGGCGCGGCGACTGTGCCGCTGGAGCGGAGATCCGCCGTGGCGGCGGATCTGTCGGATATGCGGGGTGCGGATGATCGGGACCAGGGCCCGTGGTTTCCGTTTTTGGGATATGTGACACGGCGTCGGCTTGGCCGGAACGTGTGTACGCCGTACCCGCCATACGGAGCATGCCGGCAATGGTGGAGTACTCGCGCGTGCTCAGCGTCTGAGCACTGACCTCCAGCCCAAGGACACCGAGGTGCAGCTTACGCTCCGGGCTCACGGTGAAGCGCCAGCGTGCGGCGGTCGAATTGCCGACGGTCACGACACCGACCCCCTGGGTGGAATCCCTGAAGAGGGCGGAAAGCCGCGCTGTCTCCCGCTCGGACGGAGGGGCGGCCAGGAGCAGCAGCTCCGGCGCCCACAGGGCCTGGCGCAGGGCCGCCGGCCGCCCTCGGAGCGCCGGATCGGGAGATCCGCCGTTTCGTGGTTCACCGCCAGCTGACCGGCCGTGCCACGGCTGACGGCTTTCCAGCTCGTCCAGGACATCGTCGAGGCTGGTACTGGGTCGCAGCCGGTCCGGGGCAATCGACATGAGGCGCCCAGGAAACCCGATCATGTATATGCGGAGATCGCCCGACCAGGGATTCGTGGCCAGTTCCACCGCGACGGACACGGCCACCTCTCGCGCGAGCGCGGCGTCCCCACCGAGGCTGATGATCCCGGGGGCAGCCTCGATGTCGACGAGAACACGAGCTCCTCGGTCGTCCGTGCCCACGGTGGCCAGGCCTGGATAGGGGGCTGGTGTGTCTACGGGAACTCTCTGGCTGTCATCGGCGGGCAGGCCGTCGGCCGTGGTGGTGGTCCGCGCGATACGCCAGGTACCCGGTGCCCGGCCGGCCTGCCAGGGTGAAGGCGGTCCGTCAGGTTCAGCCGGCGCGATGTGCAGGACGAGTCCGCTGTCGGAGACGGTTGCCGCATACACGGATGGCAGGGTGCGACCAGCGGTGGTGAGCTCCGCGGCGAGAAGCCGCAGTGCCTGGTCGAGGAATCGGGCAGCCCCCCCGTCCGCGGCGAGGCGGAGCCCGGGCCTGGTCTGACCGAGGGGGTTGCCGCCCTTGAATCGTGGCCGTCGCCTCATCAGTGCAACCATCATTCCTGTCGTCAGTATGACAGATAGGACGACGGGTGGGTGTACGTCGTGGTGTCTCGGTGCTGCCTGTGCCCGGGTACCCCGCTGTCCAGCCTCCTCCGTGGGAGAAGTCGTGAGGGGAAGCGGCTGGTTCGTAACTGGATGGTAGCGTACGGTTCCTTCGGGTCGTGTCGTGGTGTTCCACCTGTCGTCCAGCGGCGTGCTCGTGTCAGGCGTGCTCATTTCTGTCGTTGCGGTCGGGCATGCATCCGCCGGTGCGTTTGTCGCTGTCGCCTGAGCCAGGGCGGGACGCCGGCCGCGCTTGTCCGGGGCGGGCGGGAACAGGATGGATGGGAAGATGACGGCCACGCTGGAGAGCAGCCTGGAGAACAGCGCGGCCAGCCCGCCCGTCGGCTTCCATGGGTTGTCAGCCGTCGGGTGGCGCCTGGCCGGCGGAGCTGAACGTCGCCGGCTGGCTTGGTCGAGGTAGCGCGGTGTCACGGGCTCATCATCTTCCGCCAACGGGCGGAGCGGCTACCGTGCGACCTTTCCTGTGGATAACTTGGCTGTGGATAACTGGGTCGCCCGGCGGTCGGTCCGGCATGATGGCGGGCAACCGGCGTCGACGTCCGCACCGAAGCGATCATGTGGTCGGTGTCGTGTCGACGTCGCTCTCCCGGTGGTCTTGTCACAAGCCGGGAGCATGGTGTAAACCGGTACCAGGCGGATGGGTGCAAAGCGTACGAAATGCGTCGCGGACGGCACTGGTGTGCGATACTTCCTGGCAGCGAAGCTGCCGGATCGTCCCCTGGATACATGATCCGTGAGAGTGGGGCCGCGGGTTTCGGTATCGACCCGGTGTTGTGCTCATCAAGAACAGTGGAAGTGTGATCGGGTACGCGCTGACAGCACCGTCCTGCCTGAGCATGATTTTTGGACCGCGGTAGAAGCCGTCTGATACACCGCTTCTGGGCGGCGCGGCCCAGAAATCACGCTGTGTCGCCAGAGCGGCCTATCCTGCGCGGTCGATATTTGCTGCTGAAAACCTGTCTGAAAGGGTCTGACAATGCCCAACCTCAATGTCACGTACCAGGACATGGACGATGCCAGTATCAGGCTCAGGAACGGCAGGGCCGACATCGAGGCCCAGCTTGTCACGTTGAAGAAAATGGTCGAGGCCCTGGCCGCTGGTGGGTACGTCACCGACCAGTCCAGCGTGCAGTTCCAGGGGTCCTACGACAGGTTCAATACCGGTGTCACCAACACGCTGGCCGGGCTCGACGGCATGGCCGACTACCTGAAGAAGGCGGCTGAGGTGTTCCGGACCGCTGATACCCAGCTCGCGAGTTCACTGCGTGGCCAGAGCTGACGGGCCGACGGCAGGGCGTGATCACGTTTTCCGCGTCCGGTCCTGGGAAGAAGTCCATGGGCGCGGGGGCCCAGGTCGCCGGGAGGCGGTTTTCGCTCGGTGAGGCGTCCGGCGTGCCGGGCATTCTTGGTGCTTGTCCGGGCACGGCGCGAAGGTCGCCGTCCTGCACGGTGGCTTTCCGTCCGGTCCGAACGGGCGCTGTTCAGAAGGACGTTGACAGGTGCCGTGCCCCCGGGACATCTGCGATCTCTCCTGTGCCTTCCGTGAACGGGCCGGTCGTCGTAGGCCTGTCCTGCGACAGGATCACGGTGAGAGAGGTAGTGCGCGATGACCACTGACCGGCTTTCGGTCGATCTTCCTGGGCTGGACTCGCTGGCCGGCAATCTGACGTCGATCCGTTCGGCGATGAACGCGACCCGTTCGATGCTGGAGAACTACCGAGGGCAGACGGGATCGACCGAGATCGAGGATGCCCTGGACGACTTCGAGCACGGCTGGAAGGACGGACGTAAGAAGATCGACGAAAATGCGAACAAACTGGCGACGATGGCTTCCCGGTCGGCGGAGACCCTGCGTCAGGCCGATGCCGATCTGAGTACCGAGCTGGTCCGTGCGTCGCGGTCGGCCAGTGGGGAAGAGGGAGGGGGGAGAGGAGACTGAGCGGACATATTGCTGCCGAAAAGCCCATGGTCCTGGGTTTTTCGATCAGCGTTCCCGATACCTGGTTCGAGGTCGACCTGAATCCGGTGACCCGGCGGGCGTCCATCGACGCTCTGGTCCGGGAGCGTACGCGAGGTGTCCCCGAGCTCGCGGCGAACCGTGCGGCGATCTCCCGGCTGCTCCGGCACACCGCCCGTGACGCGGCGGCCGGTGGCGCGCTGTTCTGCGGCGTCATGGCCGAGGCGGTAGAAGGCGCCGGCTTATCCGCCAGCGTGACCGTATCCTTGCTTCCCGCGCCGGATGATGTCCAGGTTGTCGGCATGACCGAGGTGACTCCATCAATGATCATGTCTTCTCTGGCGGAGAAGGCCGCCCGATCACAGGATGACACCTGGACTACGGTGACCCTTGTCGATCTTCCTCGCGTTGGGCAGGGGGCCCGCTCGTACGGGGTGGAGGACATCTCACTGCCTGACCGGGCTGGTTGGATCAGGACGACGATGATGCAGACCTTCGTCCCGGTCCCACGGTCCGACCAGGTGGCCCTGATCTCCTGCTCCAGCCCGAACCTGGTGCTCGTGGACGCATTGCACGATCTGTTCGACGCGGTGACCTCGACTTTCCGGTTCGTCACCGATGGCGGGGAGCTCATGGCTCCGGTGTGACGGTGTGACGGCTGAATGGTACCGCGGTGTGCAAGTGATAATGCTTTCTGTGTTTACGACCTGCGCACGGCACGGATCACGATGCCGATGGTGAGGACGGCGAAGCCGGTCAGGACCGAGGCGGCCGGCAGTACAAGAGCGAGGACCAGGCAGCCGACACCGCCGAACAGCGACAGGGGGCGCAGCCAGCGGTGCTGCGGGCCGTCGAGGGTGAAGGCACTGGCGTTCGCGATCGCGTAGTAGACGAGAACCGCGAAGCTGGAGAAACCGATGGCGCCTCGGACATCCGAGGCGATGACCACCGCGATGACGACCCCGCCCAGCAGCAACTCTGCACGGTGGGGAACCACATACCGTGGGTGTACCGCCGCAAGCCAGCCCGGCAGGTCGCCTTCCCGGGCCATGGCAAGGGCGGTGCGTCCGACCCCGGCGAGCAGCGACAGCAGGACGCCGAGGCTTGCGACCGCTCCGCCCACACGGACGGCGGGAGTCAGGACGCGCAGGCCACCGGCGCTGGTCGCGGCGGCCAACGGGTCCACGGCGCTCGCCAGACGTTCCGGGCCGACCGCCAGCAACGCGGACAGGCCGACAAGCAGGTAGACGGCAATCGTGATCCCGAGCGCGGTCGGGATCGCTTTCAGAATCGTCCGCGCCGGATCACGGATCTCCTCGCCCAGGGTGGCGATCCGGGCATAACCCGCGAACGCGAAGAAGAGCAGGGCCGCGGCCTGGAGTATCCCGCGTACGGCGTCCAGCCCGCTGCCAGACCAGAAGGGGCTCAGCCGCGCTGTTCTGACGGTCCCGCCCGCCAGGCATGCCACCACGACGACAGCGAGCGCGAGCAGGGTGAGTGCGACGAGGGCGCGGGTCAGCCGGGCGGTCTTGCTCACGCCGAAATAATTGACCATGGTGAGTAGGGCTGCGGCGGCGACCGCGACCGGCCGGGGATGCTGCGGCCACGCGTATGCGCCGACGGTCAGGGACATGGCCGCGCAGCTCGCGGTCTTGCCGGCCACAAACCCCCAGCCGGCGATAAAGCCCCAGCTGGCGCCGAGCCGACGCCGTCCGTACACATATGTCCCGCCGGACTCAGGGTAGAGCGCGGCCAACTGCGCGGACGACATGGCATTGCAGTAAGCGATCACAGCTGCGATCGCGAGGCTGACGAGCACACCGGCTCCGGCCACGTGGGCCGCTGGCCCGAACGCGGCGAACACCCCGGCCCCGAGCATTGAGCCGAGCCCGAGGAGCACCGCGTCGGCCAGGCCGATGCGGCGCCGTAGCCGGCTGGTCGAAACGGTCGGCTCACCGGACGGCTCGGTGACACCTGCGTCGGCCTGAGCGGGCCCGACAGCGCACGGCCCGGTCGGATTCCTGGACGGGCCCGCGGCATGGCGGCCCGGCCGGGGAAGCCGCCCGGAAAACCGGTCGGTCGATTTTCCGGATGGTTCCGTGACCGGCTCGGTCGGGGAAACGGGCCGGTCACCAGGTGGCTCCTGGCCGGGATCGGCGTCACGCCCGGGAAGACGGTGGTCGGACACCGCTACTTCATAACACTGTTCGGCCGGACGGTGCGCACACGTTCTGACATCCGTATGTTTTCAGGATGGAGATCGCAAAGGTGGTCATCGGCCGGGGCGGGCTCTGCGCCGGGATGGGTTCGCGCCGAAGGCGGAAGTCATTCGATCGCCATCCAGTGTTTTACGACTGTTTATCATCTGCTCCTTTCCGGTGAACATGTGGAGGGTTGTCGGAAATTTTTCGACCGGAATGAGTGATGGCCTGCAGGGTGATTCACCCTGCGGTGACGGTGCAATTCGTACCGACGTGGGAGGAGGGCCTGGGCAGGTCGCATGGTGGTGTCCTTACTCGTGGTATGCGATCTGAATCGGTGTTGTTTTTCCCCGGTGGACGAACAGGCCACGGCCGGCCGGCGTGCTGCCCCCGGTGTTACGTGACAGCCGGATGCCGAACAGATCGCCATCGCTGGGTGCTCCTGGCGCGAGGATCACTCCGCATCGTGACCGGCGGGCGTCCACCATGAACCCCCGGTACTGACTGGTCAGATCCTCGGTGGTGCCGGCGGCGACGAACGCGCATCCGCTGTCACGCGCGGTCCTGAGGAACTCGGATACGCGATCGGCGACTGGGGCGGTGGCCAGCAGTTCCGCGTCATCCATGATCGTGACTAGGCCGCCGGACGGGCCGGCTGCCGTCAGCGCCGCGTCGATGCCGGCGGCCTGGGCATCCGCGCCCAGCAGGTCGATCACGCCTGACCGGTCCGCGAGTGTGGACAACGGCGAGCGTCGCGGGGCCAGCAGCAGCAGTCGGGCACCGCCCGCCAGCAGCGACTCCGCCATGGTCAGCAGCGTCGAACTGCGGCCCGAGCGCGCGGGCCCGGCGATGACGAAGCCCGGCCCGTCGGCGGCGAGATCGATCTCAACCGGAGCGAGTTCGTCGCCGCCCGCACCGATCAGGGCTACCAGCGGCACCGGCTGCGGGCTCGGCCAACCTGCCGGCACCGACGGCTGCCCTGCCGGCAGCGGGCCCTCGAGCCCGTCCGTGCGGATGCCCGCCGGCTGGCTCGTCTGCGGGCCCAGGCCCGGATCCAGGTGTGATGGCGGGCCCGTCCGTGAGCTGTGCCCCGGGCCTGGGCGCAGTGCCCTGGTCTCGGTGACCGTGATGCGTGCTGGCAGCACATCGATACGGAACGGGCGGCGGTGGTCCTCGCGGGCACCGGTACCTGGCCCGGTCGGTACACCGTCGCGCGCGGCAGCCGCCTCGGCCAGCCGGTGCAGCGCTGCCACCTGTGCCCGGCCGGACGGATCGTCGTCGAGCAGAGCGATCTGGGTCTCGACCGTCCCTTCGAGCTGGAACCCCCGGCCCGGCGGCAGGTTGTCCGGTACGGCCGCGGGCGCAAGACCCACCATCGTGTAGTCGGACCTGTCGGCCATCCGCAGCATGAACCTGTTCTCGATCGCCGCGCTGAACCGTCCGGAGGCGCTGCGCCGGTCACCGGTCATGATGACCCGGACGCCGACGGACGGCCCTTCCCGCAGCACCCGGGCCAGCATGTCCACAAGCGCTCCACCGTCGGCTTCCTCGAAGGAGGCCAGAAAACCTTCGAAGCGGTCGATCAGCAGGAGCAGGTACGGTAGCGGGCGTTCGGGATCGGCTGATCGTTGCTCGGCGAGATCGGCGTATCCATGGACGGCGAAGATCTCCTGGCGTTCGACGATCTCGCGGATGATCCGGGTGAGCAGCCGCTGTACCCGTTCCGGCGCGTCCCGGCTGACCACGGCCCCGGTGTGCGGCAGGTGGACCAGCGGCGCCAGGGCGTTGTTGCCACAGTCCAACGCGTACAGGTGCACATCGTTGGAAGAGATGGACGCGGCTGTCGAGCCGGCGATGGTGCGCAGAACCGTCGACCGTCCGGACCGCGGCGCACCGACGAACAGCAGATGGCTCCCGTTGTCGATGTCGATCGTGTAGGGAAGCTGCGCCTGGATGCCGCAGTGGTCGGCCAGCCCGATCGGGACGGGAGGCAGCATGCCCGGGCCGCCGCTGTGCGGCTGCCGGGAGACGACCTGTGATTCCTCGGACACGGATCCGGACGTGAATCCGGGCATAGATGCGCTTACTGTCCGTAGGGTAAGTCGTTCTGGTAGCGGCGGTAACCAGGGGCTGCGCACTGGTTCGACCCCCAGGATGGCGGCCGCGTCCCGGACAGTCTCGACGAGCGTCCTCAGATCGGTGATCTCGTTGTCGGTGGTCCGTGGCCGAGGGGGAGCCGGCGCGGGCTGCCCCAGCGCGGCCCAGGTCAGCGGGGCGATCCAAGGCGGAGAAAGATCATTAAAGGCGGCACCGGCGGCACCGGTGGGTCGGCGGCCTCCGATCCGTCCGGACTGGAAGGGGACCAGGGAGGCGTGCCCAAGACGGGCGTAAGCCCGTCCGGGGGCCGACGGCGAGATGCGTGCCGCGTCAGGTGCGCCGATAACGTCGGTGCTCTCCGAAGCATCGGTGACACGCAACGCGATCCGCAGGTTCGTGTTCGCGCGGATCTCGGGGGACACCACGCCGCTGGGCCGCTGCGTCGCGAGCAGCAGGTGGATACCCAGCGAACGGCCTCGTTGCGCGATGTTGACCAGACCGGTGACGAAGGCGGGCAGCTCCCGGGCGAGCGAGGCGAACTCGTCGATGACCAGCAGCAGCCGGGGCAGCGGCAGCAGCGGCCCGCCGCTGCGTGTCCGTGCGTCACCAGGTGTCCGTGCGTCACCGGCGGCGGTGGCCAGAAAAATGTACTCTTCGATGTCCTTCGCGCCGACGTCGGCCAGGATGCGCTCACGCCGGCGTAGTTCCGCCGACAACGACTCCAGGGCGCGAGCCACCAGATGCGTGTCGAGGTCGGTCACCATGCCGACGGTGTGCGGGAGCCGGACACAGTCGGCGAAGGCGCTGCCGCCCTTGTAATCGATCAGCACGAACGCCATCGCGTCCGGCCGGTTGGCGACAGCCAGCGACGCCACGATCGACTGCAGTAGCTCGGACTTGCCGGAGCCGGTGGTACCAGCGATCAGCCCGTGCGGGCCGTCGCGGCGCAGGTCCAGCGTGAGCGGGCCGTCGAGGGACAGACCCACGGGGAAGGCTGTGCTGCGGGGGAGGAGCTGCCATCGGGCGGCTACCACCGCCGCGGTCGGAGGTTCCAGGCTGATCACGTCGAGGAGGCGGGCGGAGACCGGGAGCGACCCCTCGTCGTCCCCGCCGACGTCGCGTACCGGCGCCAGTGCGCGGGCAAGACGTTCGCACCAGGCCGCGGCGCCACTGACCGTGAGCGTCAGCTCCGGATCGTCGGAGGCCGCCGTGGCGACGAGATCCGGGCGGACGTCATGGACGACCTCGGTGCGGGTCTCCACGACCCGCAGACCTGTCGGGGTCTCCTCGGCCACGGCCTGGCATTCCTCGGGCAGCAGCCGGATGTCGCGGTCCAGGCAGATCGAACGGATGCCCAGCGCCGGCCCGTCCCGGAGCAGGGAGATCACACCGGGGATGGAGCGTAGCCGGCGGGCGCCGTCCATGATGACCAGCATGTCCGGGCCGTCGGTGAGCGGGTTCGCGCCGCCCGGCCGGGCCCGCGCCTCCGCCCGCGTCCCCAGTTGGCCGAGCAGTTCCCCGACCCGCCGGGCCCGCGAAGCGTCGTCCGTCCCGAGCAGGACGGTGGTGTCCTGGCCTTCGGTCGGACGGCAGTGCGGCAGCCAGCGCACCCAGTTCCACGCCTGCTCGCCGGAGCTGTCCGTGAGCACGCAGATCGCGAGATCGCGTGGGCTGTGCAGGACGGCCGCCTGCGCGACCAGCCAGCAGGCCAGCACCCGTGGGAGGTCGCCGCGGCCGGCGATACCGACAACGCCGCGTTCGGGCAGGGCGATCGTCACCGGGACGTCGGGGGCCGTCCAGGTGATCTCTCGTTTGTGCTCCTGTGCGGCCGGGTCCTCCATGACGACCTCGCTCGGCAGGTCGGCGGTGCCCAGGCGCAGGTGCAGGTAGTCGGGATCGTCCCGGCGGCGTTCCCACAGGCGTCCGCGTGGCCCGATGGCGGTGAGCAGGACGTTCGCCGGGTCCGGGAAGTCGCCGCGGCGGGCGGTGCGTTCGGTGCGGAGCGCCTGCTCGGCATCGTCCTCGACATCCTGACGCCTTTTGTGGTAATCGGTCAGCTGCTTACGGTAGCTACGCCTGCCATGACGGCTCCCCGAGACGTGCATGCCGATCATGCCTAGCGGGCCGACCACAGCCATCAGCAGGAAGTAGTACTGCCGGAAGACAAAGGCCATTGTGACGCCCGCGACCAGCGGAAGCGCCGCCATCAAGATCGGCGTGGGCCGCCGCTCCGGCTCGGAGGGTTCGCCGGGCAGTTTGTACCGTGCCCGCCGGATCGGCGGCAGCAGCCGGGGCGGCCGGTTGAAGTCCAGCCCCGACCCGTCGTCGGACGGTTTGAGCGCGGCGTCCGCCCGGCTTGGGACACCTGCCGCCAGCAGCACGGATCCGACTGTGAGCTGGGTGCTGCCGGCGGGCAGGTCGACCGCGGCGACCAGGGGCTCGCGTTCGACGAGCACGTCGCCGGTGTCTGGCCCGGCGGGAGCGGTGACCGGTGCGATCCGGCAGGCGCCGTCCACCGTCACGGTGATCGTCATGGCTTCGGCGGCGGCGCCCGGGTCGTCCAGGCGCACGGCGCAGGTCTCCGCGGTGCCGACCGTGAACTCGCCGGGGCCGAGCCGGTGGACGACCCCGGCGCCCGGCCCGCTGGTCACCCGGACTTCGACCAGGCCCGGTGGCTCGGGAGGAAGGCAGGCCACAGGCGAGTCGATGCTGATCAGAACACCGTCCCGGATCGGGGAGCCGGCGACGGTGAGCGTCTCGCCGACCGCACGGCCCTCGACGAACAGGCGCGGCCGACCCACGGGGAGAGCCGGTATGCCTGGACGGATGTGCCGTACCAGAGTGTCGGCGATCAGGCCGACGGGCGCGTCCGGATCGGTGTCCAGCAGGATGTCCGCACTGACATCCTGGGCTGGGTCAGCCACGGTGAGTGTCAGGCGCATGTAAGTACGATACGGCGTGATGCCGACAAAACGGGACGTGTCCACCGCGCCCGTGTCGGCCTCGGGAAGGCTCGAAACAAGGACGCCTGTGATCGGGACGCTTGTGATCGGGAAGGCCGCGGCTGGGAAGCGCGCGGCCGAGGGCGGGCCGGGGATCGGCGTCCCCGGCCCGTGGCGACGATGGCGGTCGAGCCTGCCGTGAAAACCCACGTGAGGATTTCCGCGAATCGCGTCGGTGACCCGTGGGGCGGCCACGCACGGTGCTCCATCGCCAGGGCCGTCCCCGGGAGGGGCGGAATGTACGCGACCACCCCTCCCGGGGTGCATATCCCTTTTCCGGGATTTATGTCACCGCCCTTCCGAAAGAGATCTGCGGGCTCGGCTCTCCTCCGCTCGCCCGGCCTCCGCCCGGCCGGCCTCGCGGGCCGCGCCGGTACCGAATCCAACCGGCGGGAAGTGGCCTTCGGAAAAGGCCGGCATATCCCTGCGGAGGCCACGTTTCCGGAATGACATCGCGATTTTTGTCAGACCGGTGGCGAGGGCCGCGAGCCCCACCCACAGGACCAGCAGGGAGATCGAGAACCGCGGATAGCTGACGGCCCAGAAGCCGACGCCGATCTCGAGCGCGCCGATCGCCAGCGGCATCCACCACTGGGCTGTTCCGCGGGTGTCCTCACCGGCCGCGCCGTAATGTTCGGCCCGTCTCGCGACGAAGGAATTGACGATGTCGTAAACACCTTTGATCAGGAAGTACCAGGCCAGGATCCTCGCCGCCACCGGGAAGGTCGGGCGGGACCAGGCCAGCGCGACTATACCGCCGACGACGAAGAGGACGGCGAGCAGGACATGGGACCATCGCCAGTCCCGCGCTGTCGCCGACGCCGCCAGCAATTCGCTGGCGGCACTGAGGAGCAGGACGATTCCCAGAAGTATGGCGACCGAGCGAACCGTGGTCAGACCGAACTGTGGAATTGCCAGCGCAAAAAGGACGAAGGCGATCCCCGCGCCGAGCAGATACCACCATCGAAGCTTCGTGGTACCGCCCTGAGCGTGGCCCGCCGGCGTTGCCGTGGAACGCATGGCAGCTCCTTTCGACTCATCGGGCTCCCGAACATGACCGACTCCCGTGGATACGGGCGCCGGTCGCCGAAGTGCGTGGTCGAGTCGGTGATGCCCCCGCTCGCAGGCTTCACGCCACGCCAGCGCCGTGAATCATGATGCGTACGTCGGCGAACCGGCCGCCGCCGGTCGGCTTCGTGGGTGAATGACCAGATTGACGGCTGCCTGCCGTCCCGCCGGCGGTCGCACGATTTCCAGCATTCATCCGTGGATATCCGGTTCGCCGGTGGTGCCGGTTCCGTGCCCGCGCCGGAGCATTCTGGTCGCTCGGTGTCATCGGCCGCGGGTGTGCCGTGCGTCCACCCGTCGCGGCCGGCCGGGTGGCTGGCGACATGGAGGGCCACGACGCGCTCCCACCGGTTTCGTGTCCGGGGTGCCGATGAAGCTGGTGAGCGACGTCTTGGGCCATGTGCCAGCCGCCTTCGCCAGCGACATGTACGCGGTCGTCACCGAGGAGCGGGCGGAGCGGGCGGTCGTCGTGATCGCGGCGTCCGCGCCGCGCCGAAACAAGATCGCTTCCGTTCGTGTCAGCCCTGTGCCGACCGAGGCCATTCATGGATCTTGAAATGACACCAGGCGTCTCGAACATGTGTTCAAAACGCCTGGTCAGTGGCGGAGGCTCCGGGATTTGAACCCGGGAGGGGGGGTTACCCCCAACCGCATTAGCAGTGCGGCGCCATAGACCGGACTAGGCGAAGCCTCCAACGTGCGTTCTGAGTATAGCCGCCACCTCCGGTGTGGCTTTGCCGCCCTCTCCCACATCCGTGTCCAGCGGACGGCCCGGGGCGAGGCCGGGCCGTCCGGCCTGCCCACAGACGGCCTGCCCACAGACGGCGTGCCCGGGCGGGGCGCTCATCCGAGCGCGGCCAGGACGAGGCTCGCCACCTCCTCCCGCCGCTCCGGCCGCCGCACGGTGCTGCCGTCGGCCTCCCGCACGTAGAAGGCGTTCACGACGTCGAGGCCGATCGTGGCCACGATCGCGGTCCGCACGCCGAGCCCGGCCGCGGAGAGCGCGCGGACCATCCGGAACAGCACACCGGCACGGTCAGGTGCCCGTATCTCGATCACCGTGTCGGATCCGGAGTCGTCAAAGATGATTTTTGGTGGCGCGGGCGGCGGCTGGCGCCGGGTGGCCGCGTACGCCTGTTCCCGGCCGGTGATCCTGGCGTCCAGGTCGACCCGGCCGGCGAGGACCCGCAGCAGGTCACCGCGCAGCTTCCCGGCGTTGGGCTCCCCGTCGTGCGTGGTTGCCACCGCCGCCTGCAACAGCGCCCGGCCGTTCTCGCTGCGGGCGGAGGCGCGGTGCACGTCCAGCCGGTTGACGGCGAGCACTCCCGTGGTGGCGGCCAGCAGCCCTGGACGGTCGGGTGCCACCAGCACGATCTCGAACATCGGGTCGTCCGGCAGCGGGTTGACCGCCACGTGGTAGTCGTCCGGGAGCGTGAGAAGAGCCCGCTGACGGTCGGTGAGGGCGGGCGGGCACGGTGCCCGCTCGCCGCGGTGGACCGCTGTCGCCCGCTCCACCAGGTCGCCGACCAGCCGTGCCTTCCAGGGGCTCCAGGCCGTCGGGCCGGTGGCGAGCGCGTCGGCCTCGGTCAGGGCGTGCAGCAGGCCGAGGACCCGGGGGCTGCCGGCGGCCCGGGCCACCGCCTCGATGGTCGCCGGGTCGTCGATGTCCCGCCGGGTCGCGGCCTCGATGAGCAGGAGGTGCTGGCGCACCATCGTGACGAGCATGTCGGCGTCCGCCGGCGGGAGCCCGAGCCGCGGCGCGAGGTCACGGACGATCTCGACTCCCACGTCGGTGTGGTCGCCGGGCCGGCCCTTGCCGATGTCGTGCAGCAGTGCGCCGAGCAGCAGCAGGTCGGGCCGGTCGACCTTGCGGGTCGACGCCGCCGCGGCGGCGGCCGTCTCCAGCAGGTGCCGGTCGACGGTGAAGCGGTGGTAGGGATTGCGCTGCGGCCTGCTGCGCACCGTCTCCCACTCGGGCAGCAGCCGGACGAGCAGCCCGACCTGGTCGAGCGCCTCCATGGCACCGATCATGGCCGGGCCGGTGGCGAGCAGGGTCACCAGGGCCTGTCGGGCCGCGTCCGGCCACGGTGCCGGCATGGGTGGGGCTTCGCGGGCGAGCCGGGTGAGGGCGTACCGGCCGATGGGGATGCCGGCCCGGGCCGCCGCGGCGGCGGCCCGCAGGACCAGCGCGGGATCGTGGGTGGGATCGGCGTCCCGGGCGAGCTGCACCTCGCCGTCCTGCTCGACCACGTCCTGGTCCAGGGGCCGGCGGACCGGGGGGCCGGGGCGCCGGCGCGCGGACGATCGTAGGCCGGCCGAGACCCGGTACCAGGTGGTGTCCCAGGTCCAGGAGATCGTGCGGCCCGCGTCGGCGGTGGCGTGGGCGAGCGCGAGCTGGTCGGGATAGCCCAGGGCTGCCGCGACGGCGGCCTGGTCCTGCAGCAGCAGCCGGTCCTGCCGGCGGCCGTGCGCGAGCCGGCGGACCTCGCCACGGGCGTCGAGGAGCACCCGGCGCGCTTCGAGCACCCGCGCGGACGGGGTTTCGGCGACCCAGGCGATGGCGAGCGCGGCCAGCGCGTGGACGTCCCGCAGGCCACCGCGGGCCTGTTTCAGGTCCGGTTCGAGCAGGAAGGCGACGTCGCCGTGGCGCCGGGCCCGGTCGGCGACCAGGTCCGCGAGTTCGGGCAGACGCTGGGGGGAGCGAGCGCGCCAACGGGCGCGGACGCGCTCGAGCAGGGACCCGGCGAGGGCGCGGTCACCGGCGACCGGGCGGGCCTCCAGCAGGCCCAGCGCCGCCTTCAGGTCGTTGTCGGCGACCGCGACGGCCTCGTCGACGGTACGGACGCTGTGGTCGAGGCCGATCCCGGCGTCCCAGAGCGGATACCAGAGGGTGTCGGCGATGCCGGTGATGTCGTCCCGGCGGCCGTCGTGCAGCAGGACGAGGTCGAGATCGCTGCCGAGGGCGGGCTCACCCCGCCCGTAGCCACCGACCGCCATCAGGGCGACGCCGGCGCCCGGCTCGCCGAAAAGAGCACACAGGGTGGCTTCGGCGACGTCCATGAGGGCGTGGCGCAGCGCCGGCCCGACGATGCCGCCGAACTCCTCGGACCGGCCCGTAAGAGTCGCCAGCCGGTTCGTCATCGAAGGGCCTGTTCTGGCCGGTGCGGCAGCCAACGGCCCGCACCGGCCAGCACACCGACAAGGTGCACGGTCTACAGCGCGTCCGATCCACGTTCGCCGGTGCGTACCCGTACGACGGTTTCGACCGGGACCACCCAGACCTTGCCGTCACCGATCTTCCCGGTCTGCGCGGACGTGGTGATGGCACTTACCAGTTCGTCGACGGCGTCGTCGTCCACGACGATTTCAATCTTGATTTTCGGGACGAAGTCGACCTTGTATTCGGCTCCCCGATACACTTCGGTGTGGCCTTTCTGTCGACCGAAGCCCTGGACCTCCGAAATGGTCAGGCCGCGCACGCCGAGGTTTTCCAGCGCGGTCTTCACGTCCTCCAGCTTGAACGGCTTGATTACCGCGGTTACGAGTTTCACGCCTTGGCCTCCTCTGCGACCTTGTCGGTGGAAACCGATGCCGGTGCCGATCCGTCACCGAGCGCGGTGAACTCGTAGGCGGTCTCACCGTGCAGGACGATGTCCATTCCTTCGAGTTCCTCGTCCGGCGACAGCCTCATCCGGTAGATCTTGTCGATGACGAAGGCGATGATGAACGTTGCCGCGAACGAGTAGGCGACCACCGCGCCGGCGGCGAGCGCCTGCTTGCCGAGCAGGCTGGCGCCACCGCCGTAGAAGATCCCGTCCGCGCTGTAGCCGGGGGCGACGTCGGCAGTGCCGAAGAACCCGATCAACAGCGCACCCAGCACACCGCCAACCAGGTGGACGGCGCCTACGTCGAGCGCGTCGTCGATGCCGACCTTGCCCTTGATGGCCGTGGCCAGAGCGCAGACCGCACCGGCGATGAGGCCGATGGCGATCGAGCCTGCCGGGGAGACGAAGCCACAGGCCGGGGTGATGGCTACCAGGCCGGCGACGGCGCCGGAGGCGGCACCCAGGGTGGTCGCCTTCCCATCCCGGATCTTCTCTACGAACAACCAGCCGAGCACGGCGGCGGCGGTCGCGGTGTTGGTGTTGACGAATGCGAACCCGGCGCGGGTGTCGGCGGCGAGTTCGGACCCGGCGTTGAAACCGAACCAGCCGAACCACAGCAGGCCGGTTCCCAGAAGTACGAACGGCAGGTTGTGCGGCCGGAAGCTGGTGGCGGGCCAGCCCCTGCGCTTACCCAGGACAAGCGCGACGGCGATGGCCGCGGCTCCGGCGTTCGCGTGGACGACGGTACCGCCGGCGAAGTCCTCGGCGCCCCTCTTGAACAGCCATCCTTCGGGGGAGAACACCCAGTGCGCCACCGGCGAGTAGATGAGAATCGACCATATCGTCACAAAGGCGGCAAAAGCCCCGAATTTCCACCGGTCAGCGGTGGCTCCGGTGATGAGTGCCGGGGTGATGATTGCGAACATGAGCTGGAATGCCACGAACACGATCGGTGGGATCACCTGGGCGAGCGAGTTCGTCTCATAGGGCGGGGCGAACGTCACCTCGGCATACCCGGGAACCGGTTCGCTCATATGGTTGAGCAGTGCGAAGTGAAACCCACCGAAGATCTGGTTGCCGTCGCCGAACGCGATACTGTAACCGATCAGTACCCATAGGACGCTGACGACGGCGATGCAGAAGAAGTTCTGCATGAGCATGCCGAGCACGTTCTTCGCGCGGACCATGCCGCCGTAGAAGAACGCAAGGCCGGGTGTCATCAGCAGTACGAGTGCCGAGGCAGCCAGAATCCAGGCGGTGCTGCCCACACCCGCTGCGCCGGCTATACCGTCTTGGAGTTCCTTAAGCTGGTCTGGGTTCATGTCTCTCCCGTCGGTCGCCCCGCGTGCCCGCGTGGATCATGCTCACCGGTCCGCGGCCCACCCGTCGTCCCGGATCCTTCGGCCGAAGAGTCGATAGGATCTGTTCCGGATCGGTATCTTTCCTGTTTCCGGTATGTGAAATCGCTAAATTGGGCGATTCGTGGCCCGCTTCGATGGGCTCGTGGCGAACATCACATCGCCCTCCGTGACTTCCGGCGCGTTTATGTGATCCTACTTGCTCCGACGGGCTACCGTGATTCTCCGTGTGTGATGGTTTGACTGCGGATTGCTACTGTTGTGGTGGCGCCGGCTGGCGTGGCTCGTTCGTCCGTAGATCGCACGAACGCCGCGCGCGCCAGCGGCCGGGCCGCGTCCCCGGCGCCTCGGGGGAGGCTCCGGCTGTTCCGGAGGCCTCGGAAAGCTGTCGCCGGGTGCCTGAACGGCTACCGGGCGCTCTGGGTCTGGTCGGCGTTCTCGCCGGCGGGATCATACTGCTGCCGGGCGCCGCCACACCGGCCAGAGCCGACGGCATCGACAAGGTCAACAGAGATATCGCGGCCGCTCAGCAACAGCTCGCCGAACTGACGCACTCGACCGAGACGGCGACCGAAGCCTTCAACGCCGGGCGGCTGCGGCTGAGCGCCGCCGAGCAGGCCGTGTCGACGGCCACCGAGAACGTCCGGCATGCGGGGGACGCTGTGCGGGCCGCGGCGGACAGACGCCGCGCGCTGGGAGCCGCCACCTACCGTTCGGGCGGTCTCGAACAGCTCTCGGTGCTGTTCTCCGGCGACCCCGGCACGGCACTCGACCGGGTGGGCGCGATGGACTCGCTCGCCCGCCGCGGCCGGGCCGCCGAGATCGAGCTGCGCTCGGCCCGCCACGACCTGGCCGGCGCGCAGGCCGCCGCGCAGGCGGCTCTTGCCGAGCGGCAACGCGAAACCGCGTCCCTCGAAGAGGGGAAGAAGCGCATCGAGGCGTCGGTGACGGAGCAGCGTGCGTTGCTCGACGGCCTGGTCGCCAGGCACGCCGAGCTTGTCCGCCAGGCGCGTGCCCGCGAGGAGGCGGCCCGCCGGGCGGGCGAGCTGGCAGCCGCCGCGGCCGCGCAGGCGCAGGCACAGGCGGCCGCGGCCGAGCGGGACCAGCTGCGCGGCCGCAGCGACCTGATCGGCAGCACCAGCCGTGGAGCCACCGATGCCGCCGCCACGCCGGCCCGCCCGCCCGCGATCGGGAGCGGCGGGGCGGCGGTCGCGGTCGCACAGGCCCGTGCGCAGCTGGGCAAGCCGTATGTGTGGGGGGCGGCCGGGCCGGACGCCTTCGACTGCTCGGGGCTCACCCAGTGGGTGTGGGCGAAGGCGGGAGTCGCCCTGTCCCACTTCACCGGTGCCCAGTGGAACGAGGGACGGCGGGTCTCCCGCGGCGAACTCATGCCAGGTGACCTGGTCTTCTTCGGTGAGGATCTACACCATGTGGGGATCTACGTCGGCAACGGGAACATGATCGACGCACCGCGCACAGGGACGGTGATCCGCCTCGAGCCGGTCTGGTGGGAGACGTACGCCGGTGCGGTGCGCCCCGGTGCCTGAAGCCGGCCGTGTCCAGACCAGGCGTTGGATGATGATGCTACGTGTGTGTTCAGCCGTGAGGGGGGATACCGGGGTGTTCGACATACACGAGCCCCGCGGCACGCCGTGAGATGTCGATGGCCGGTGCTTCCCGCCCCGGGAGCTGGCCTGACGCGCCCGCCTCCTCGGCAGGGGCGACCGCGTCCGAGGAGATGACCTCGACGACGTCACCGTGCCCGCGGATGACGAGCGTGGCACCGGGCAGCACCCCGCCGTCCCGGAGCTGGCGCATGGTCCGTTCGTCCGTCTGTAGCCGTTCGGAGATCCAGCTGACCGTGACCGAGGCCGTCCCGGCGCTGGTGAAGTCGGTGGCGGCCAGCAGGCTCAGCGGCGCCAGGGGCCGCGGCCCCACCGGGCGGTCGAACGGGCCTGCCGGGATCACGTTCCCGAACGGGCACTTCTCCGGGTCACCAAGGATCGCGGTGAGCCGTGCCTCCACCTCGTCGGAGATCACGTGCTCCCACCGACAGGCCTCGTTGTGGACGAGGGCCCAGTCCAGACCTATCACCTCGGTGAGAAGCAGTTCGGCGAGACGGTGTTTGCGCATGACCGCTGTCGCGCGGACCAGCCCCTTCTCGGTGAACTGCACGGTGCGGTCGTTGGCGAGGGCGACCAGGCCCTCGCTGGCCAGCCGTGAGGTGGACTCGCTGGCCGCGGGTGCGCTGACGTGCAGTCTTTCCACCAGACGCGCGCGCAGTGGCGGGATGCCCTCCTCCCTCAGCTCGTAGAGGGTACGGAGGTACATCTCGGTACTGTCGATCAGTCCAGTCACCGGGCTCCTTCATCCAGCCTCAAGAGTACGCCTGTGAAGGCGTACCCACCTAGGTACGCGGGCCGCCCTGTCCGCGCCGTTTCCAGGCTGGTTGCCCGTGCTGGTTGCTGCCCGTGCCGGTTGCGCGTCGACCGGCTTCAGGGCCTGTTCCGGCCGCCGGGAGCCCGGCCGGGAAACGGCTGGCGGGATCGGCGGATCGGTCTCCCGGTGCGGGTCATACACTTCGGTGTATGAGCTCGACCCAGATCGCACCGGAGACAACTCACGGCAGTACGGACGAGGGTAATGACTTCGCCCACTATGCGCGCCATGAGGAGATCGTCCGGGCTTCCATCGAAGGCGGACGCGTGACCGCGCTGTGTGGTTACAGGTTCGAGCCGGTGCGTGATCCCCAGCGGTTCCCGGTGTGCCCGAAATGCAAGGAGCTCGTCGAGCTGGCCGAACAGCTCGGCTGACCGCCCGGGCGGCCCCGTCCCGGTCGTCCCTCACCGGGCCTGGTCACACGGCTGGGTGCGTGGCAGGACGTGGCTCGCCGCGGCCCGCGCCGAGCGCTGCCGGTGCCCGTGCGCCGTGAGCGCTGGTATGAGCGGCGGTCACGGTAGCGATCGACGGCGGGACATATGGTGACAGACGGTCAGGTCAGGCTCCGCCGGCCCTGTGACTCGTCCCATCTGGTCCACTCGCATAGCCGACCGGGTACGACCGGGACGACGGATGATGCGTAAGCTGGGGTGCCGTCGGAGGCCTTCTCGTGACACCAGGCCCGCCCTTGTAGCTCCTCGTAGCCCTGCCCTTGTAGCCCTGCCCTTGTAGCTCAGTGGATAGAGCGACCGCCTCCTAAGCGGTAGGCCGTAGGTTCGATTCCTACCAGGGGCACGATCCCGGTCGTGCCAGCGCTTCCGCCTGCTCGAACGACTTTCGGCGAGATGACGCTCGGTGAATGGTGTAGTGCGCATACTGGAGCGCGGGCATACCGGGCCGCCGGTCGTTCGTGATCTGCTCAAGGTCTGTCCGGTCGGTTCCGTCAGCGGGTGGCTACCGCAGCCGCCGCCCGCCCGCGCGTGGGCTCCGGCGGCCGGCCTGCGACATCGTCGGCGGTGGCCCACGCGGTCGTCGGTCCGGCCCTCCTCGGCCGGGTGGCTACCGCGACCGTAATGATCATAAGCGGGTTGTCATCCCCCGATGTCGTCCTCTCCCCGTAGGGGTACTGAAACACCTCATATGGAAGATCCGTCGGGGGTGCGGCGGGAGTACTGTTACCCACGTCACAAGGTCATCCTGTGGAGCAGGCGTCTCGAGCGTGCCAGCAGCATTCGGCTGGCGCCGGCTGGCGCGCTCGAGACGGAGCCTTCACCGTCGAAGGAGGTCGCCGGAATGAGGACCAAAGCCGCCGTCCTGTGGGGGCTGGGGGAGAAGTGGCAGGTCGAGGAGATCGAACTCGATCCGCCCAAGGCGGGCGAGGTTCTGGTCAAACTCACCGCCAGCGGTTTGTGTCATTCGGACTACCACCTGGTCAGCGGCGACATCCCGATTCCTTTCCCGGTCGTCGGTGGGCATGAGGGCGCCGGTGTCGTCGCGGCGGTCGGGCCGGGCGTGACCGAGGTGGCGGAGGGTGACTCGATCGTCCTGAGCTTCCTGCCCTCCTGCGGGCGCTGCTCATACTGCTCGCGTGGCCTGACGAATCTCTGCGATCTCGGGGCGGCGATTATTCTCGGCCCCCAGCTGGACGGTACCTACCGATTCCACACGCGCGGTCACGACATCGGGCAGATGTGCGTTCTCGGGACATTCTCGGAATACACGGTCGTCCCGGTCGCGTCCATAGTCAAGATCGATCAGGGTGCGGCGCTGGACAAGGCGGCGCTGATCGGATGCGGTGTCCCGACCGGTTACGGCAGCGCGGTGAACACCGCGCAGGTGCGGCCGGGTGACACCGTGGTCGTGATGGGCGTCGGTGGTATCGGCGTCAACGCGGTGCAGGGGGCCAGGGCCGCGGGCGCGCGGACCGTCGTCGCGCTGGACCCCGTCGACTTCAAGCGGCAGAAGGCTGTCGAGTTCGGCGCGACCCACACGGCCGCCACCGTCGACGCGGCACGGGAGCTGGTCAGCGAGCTGACCCGCGGGCAGCTGGCGGACGCGTGCATCATCACGACGGACGTCGCCGAGGGCGCGTACGTCGGCGAGGGGCTGAGCCTGGTGGGTAAGCGCGGCCGGGTGGTGGTGACCGCGATCGGGCATCCCACGGACTTCTCGATCAGTGGGTCGCTGTTCGAGCTGACGCTGTACGAGAAGTCGATCCGCGGCGCGCTGTTCGGCTCCTCGAACCCGCAGCACGACATTCCCCGCTATCTTGAGCTGTACAACCGTGGCCAGCTGAAGCTCGACGAGCTGGTGACCAGGGAATATTCCCTGGAGGACATCAACGAGGGATACCAGGACCTGCTGGACGGCCGGAACATCCGCGGTCTGATTCGTTTCTGACCGGCTTCCTCGAAAACTGGACAGAATTGATGGAAGAACCAGAGGAGCCGGCCGTGGCGATCGTATGACGCCCGGCCGGCTCCATCCGTTAGGTGCCGGTGCGCGACGGTGTTTCGGCGGTCGCGGCCACAGTTGTCGGAGCAGGTTGAACTGAACGGCGAGAATTCGTCGTGGTTTTGAGCGCACTCCCCGGTCCCCGGTCCGCGCCGGACGGCTCCGGCGGCGCGGTGGCTCCCGCGGGAATTTATCTCGATAGGGGCACCAGGTTGACTCCTACGAGGGGAGTGCGGCGAAGCTCGGAAGATTACCGTCAGGCCTGTAGCACATGCCTGAGAAAGGGGCTACCATGACGATTACTGATGGCACCGTCGACACGCGGCTCAGCTCGCTCGAGTTCTGGGCCAAGCCCCGGTCCGTCCATCACGAGGCATTCCGCTGGTTACGGGAGAACAAGCCGGTCAGCTGGCACGAGGCACCCGATTCTCTGGACCCGAACCTGAACAACGCCCAGGGGTTCTGGTCGGTGGTGAAGTACCGCGACATCCAGAACGTCTCCCGGGACACGGAGCTGTTCAGCTCCGCCGACGGCGTGTTCGTCGACGACTTCCCGCAGCTGGAGACGATGCTGTCGTTCATCGTGACGGATGCTCCTCGGCACACCGAGATGCGGGGTATCGTCAGCGTCGCCTTCACGCCGAAGAACATCTTCAAGATGTCGGAGGACATCGGCGGGATCGTTCATCAGGTCATCGACAGGGTCGCCCCCCTGGGTGAGGGGGACCTCTGCCAGCTGATCACCAAGGAGGTGCCCGGCCGGATCTTCGCGACCTTCATGGGGATCACCGACCCGGAACAGATCCAGTACGTGATGGACGCGGCCGAACAGTTCGCGTGCTGGAGCGACCCCGAGTACGCGCATATCGGCTCTCCGCTCCAGGTGTTCGCCGACGCCTCGCAGAAGCTGGCGACCCTTGCGATCGAGCTGGCGAGGGAACGCAGGGAAAACCCGGGTGACGACCTGCTCAGCTGGGTCGCCCAGGCGCAGTACGAGGGCAACAAGATGACCGTCGAGGAGCTCGGTGTCTTCTTCGCGCTGCTCGCCGCGGCCGCCAACGACACCACCCGGCACTCGATGGCCCACGTGCTCGCGCTGTTCCAGCAGTATCCCGAGCAGCTCGACTACGTCCTGGCGGACTTCGACAGGCGCGCGGACGACGCCGTCAACGAGTGCCTGCGGCTGGAACCGCCGCTGATGCATTTCCGCCGCACGGTGACACGGGACACCGAGATCGGTGGAGAGGCCATCAAAAAGGGCGACAAGGTCGTCATGTGGTACATATCCAGCAACCGGGATCCCGAGATGTTCGAGAATCCTGACACGTTCGACGTGCGGCGGGTCAACAAGTTCAACCCGCACCAGGCGTTCGGCGGCGGTGGCCCGCACTACTGCCTGGGCCACATGCTCGCCAAGCAGATGATCAAGACTGAGGTGCGGGAGATATACACCCGTATGAAGGATCTCAGGGTCGGCGAGCGCGACATGCTGTTGTCCAACTTCATGAACGGTGTCAAGCGGCTGCCCGCCACCTGGACGCCCGAACGGGGCTGAGCCGAGCGCGCGGTGGACACCTTGTGCGGACACCTTGTAGTGAACACCTCGTAGCCCGGAAGGCCACGGAGCCGTCCGTGGGACCACGGGCGGGCCCGGGGGCGTGGGAGCGGTGCCCGGCAGCCGTTCCCACGCCCCCGCTGTTTCCTGTTCCTGCCCAATTCTGATCGCACTGTCGTTTCTGGCTTCGGCTGTTTTGCTACGGTATATACCGGATTGTTCCCCCGGCTGTCCCACGCCCTGCCAGCGGACCTGGCCGGGGCCCTTCGGTGTCGTCGATTGTTCGCGACGGGTGAGGCCGGTGGGGCTACCGTGCTGTCCACGACATCATGAGAGGACGTCGGAAATGCGGCGCACCGGTTTCACCGCCGACCACGAGAGCTTCCGTCAGCTGCTCCGGGAGTTTCTCGCCCGCGAGGTGGTGCCCGTCTTCGACGACTGGCTGGCCGCCGGCGCGGTCCCCCGGGACTTCTTCCGGGACCTGGGCAAGCTCGGGGTGCTGGGGATGGCTTTCCCGGCCGAATACGGCGGCGGCGACCAGTCGGACTTCACCTATAACGCGGTGATCAACGAGGAGTGTGCCCGGGCGCTGGTCGCGCTGGGGACGTTACAGGTGCACCTGGACGTGGTGGTTCCGTATTTCCTGGACTACGCCGACGAGGAGCAGCGCAGGCGCTGGTTCCCGGGCCTGGTGAGCGGTGACCTGTTCGCGGCGATCGGTATGACCGAGCCGGGCGCCGGTTCGGACCTGGCCGGCGTGCGCACGACCGCGGTCCGGGACGGCGATCACTATGTGCTCAACGGCGCGAAGACGTTCATCAGCGGTGGCGCGCTCGCCGACCTGGTGGTCGTGGTGGCGCGAACCTCACGCGACGGCTCCGACCGGCGGCGGGGGCTTAGCCTGCTGGTCGTCGAGGACGGCACGCCGGGCTTCGAGAAGGGCCGCAACCTGGCGAAGATCGGCCTGAAGATCCAGGACACCATCGAACTGTCGTTCACCGACGTGCGGGTGCCGGTCGAGAACCTGCTGGGGGAGGAGGGGGCGGCCTTCGAGCAGATGACCCGCGGTCTGCCCCAGGAACGGCTGAGCATCGCGGTCAGCTCGCTGGCCGCGGCCCGGGCCGCGCTGGACGCGACCGTGACCTACGTCCGGGAACGCCAGGTGTTCGGGAAGCCGGTCAGCCAGTTCCAGAACACCAAGTTCGAACTGGCCGCGGTGGCCACGGAGATAGAGGCGGCGCAGGCGATGGTGGACCGCGCGCTGGCCGAGCACGTCGCCGGTGAGCTGAGCCCGGTGGACGCGGCGAAGGTGAAGCTCTACTGCACCGAACTGCAGGGCCGGGCGGTCGACCGCTGCCTGCAGCTGTTCGGTGGTTACGGCTATATCCTGGAATACCCTATTGCCCGGTTGTACGCGGATGCCCGTGTCACGCGTATATACGGCGGCACGAGCGAGATCATGAAGACAATCATCAGTAGGTCGCTGGGCCTGTAGGCCGGGCTCGCGAAACCGGCCGGCCCGGGCGTTTCCTGCTGGTATGTTTTTTTTGGCCCGGTGGGTCTACCCGGCGACATGCTCTTTATGATCTTCCTGGCGGAAGGCGCCCGCCGACGAGGGCCACCCTCCATCCGGCTGTGCACGGCGATATGATCGACTATTTCGGTGGGGCGTGCCGAGCGCATGACGCTCGGCGAAGCGGCCGCACATCGTGCCTGGACCAGTCTGGCCCATTGGTCTAATGTATCGACCAAAGTCGAGTGATATGTCGATCATCGACCGTCCGTTGCGTGACGGGTCGAAGCCGTGCCACACCGGTCGCCGGAAGGCTGAGGGAGGATCGGCCAGCCGCGCGTCCAGCTCTCTGGCGCATGGCTTCGAGACTGCAGGGGATCTTGCGACTCGAAGAGCTCGAAGAGGAGGCGGGAATGGGCAGTGGTGTCCATGCTCGCGTGCTGGACGACGGGTCGGGCCCGGGCATGATGGCGATGGGCTCGGGCACGGCCGACGCGGCCATACCCGACTGGGACACGGCCGGGGAGATGGCCGGGGAGATGGCCGGCCCGGGGCCGCTGGCAGTCGAGGACGGCGTCCAGCGGGCCAGGGAGATACTGAGAGCCGCCGAGCGGGTTCTTGACGACGGCGTGACGTATTCGAATTTCACCAGCAGTGACTCGAAGGCGGCCGACGCGGCGTTGCGGGCGGCGCAGTGCGCGGCGGCCGAATATATGAACCTTGCCGTCCAGTCGTCCAGGGACTCCGCGGTCCGGCAGCTGGGGGAGGTTCTTCTGCAGTCGGGGCTGGCCCGGGTCGCGCTGATGGAGGCCACGCTGGCGCGGCAGACGGCGCGGATGTTCGGCGTCGAGCAGGCGCTCTGCCACTTACGTGGGGCCTCCTCGTTGTCGGCTCTGGAGGAGCGGGCGCCGGTGGAGGCCCATCGGCTGGGTTTCACCAGAATTCTGTTCTCACGTATCGACAAGGGTGTCTGGGTCGCGCGGACGGCCTACATGGAGGGCGAGGAGCAGCTCGCCCAGACGCTGGTGCAGGTCGGTATCGCGAACCCTCGGCCGCTGACCGGCCCGCTGGTCGAGAGCGAGATGGCACGGCGCCGCGTCCCGATCCTGGTACGCGACCCCCAGTCGAGCTCGCGCGTCCACACCGAGATGGTTGCCGTGGTCGACACCAAGGGCTATGTGGCCGCCCCGGTGATCTCCTGGGGCAAGGTGGTGGGGCTGCTGCACGCCGACCGGCAGGTGGAGCGCGGCGGGGTGGACGAGTTCGACCGGGACCTGATCGGCATGTTCGCCGCGGGGGTGGGTGTCGCGTTCGAGAGAAACGCGCTCTTCCGGCGGCTACGGTTCATGCGGTCGATGTTCAACGAACATGTGTGCGCGGTCAACGACCTCGTGGACGACATCGCCGAGGACGTCATGGAGATCGGCGATGACTCGGAGAAGCCGGCGAACCGCTCGCTGGGCGCGTACTCGTCGGGGCAGAACTTCCGGGAGACGCCGGTGGCATATCCCGAGGACGCGCTGTTCGCCAGCCTGACCCCCCGTGAGTGCGAGGTGCTGCGCAGCCTTGCCTCGGGTAAGACGAACGCACAGATCGCGAGCAGCCTGTTCGTGACCGAAGGCACCGTGAAATCGCACGTGAAGCACATTCTGCGGAAGCTCGGCGCGGCCAACCGCACGGACGCCGTAGCTCGGTACCACGCGCTGACCAGGTCATCCGGCGGCCACCAGATGAAGGATCCGTTCAGATCCTGAGGGCCCTCCGGCCGCCTCGTGGCGGCGGGCAGGGGCTCGCCGTAGCCGGCGACGCGTCCGCGCACGCTCCGTCGCGGTGGCCGCCACCGCGTCCATGCCAGGGATGACCGCCGTTCGTCCGCCGCGTGCGCCGGTCGGCGCCGGGGCCGACCGGCCAGATCGCGCTGCCTGCCTACCGGCCAGGTCATGGCACCTGTCAAGGCGGGTCGGGACAGACCCCACCGCCTCTGCCGAAGGTCCCTGTCACAGCCGCGACGGCTCCGCCAGGCTGGGAGAGGGCCTGGTGGAGCGGCCGGAGCCACAACCAGGTGAGGGCGCGTGGGGGCGCGGGCCGCTCGGCGGCGCGGGCCCGTACGGGCGGCCCAGGCCGGTAGCCGGCGTTCCGCCGCTGCCCAGCGGTTCTCACCACCAGGGCCACCGCTTGACAGAGGGCCGTCGGCGCGGGGGAGAACGCGATGAAGAGGAAGGTGGTCGTTGTGGTGGCCATTACGCTGGCCATCGCGTTCGGCTGCCTCGGGGCCGCGCTGACAGCCGCGGTCCGGACGGCGGACGCCACCGCCGTCCAGCATGACCGGCTGGAGCCGGCCGCCGCGGATGTGGCTGTTCTCCTGGACCATCTCGCCGACGAGGACAGCGGCTGGCGCGGTTATCTGACGACCGGCCGGCCCGAGCTTCTCAAGCCGCCGCTGGTCGCGTCCCAGGATATTTCGGCCAGGATCAACCAGCTGTCCGCCGCCGTCGCCGGTCTCGGGCGGCTGTCCGGCCTTGTGCGGCAGGTGACGGAGGCGCACGGGGCCTGGAGCTCGCACGCGGATCCCGCGGTGGCCGCCGTTCGTACCGAGAACACGGTGGTCATTCATCCGGCGGAGGCGGCTGCCGCGACAAACTCGGGCCTTGACGCCATGCGTACCCGGCTGGCCGCGATACAGCAGGAGATTCTGCGCCACCAGGCGCGGCTGTCGGCTCAGGCCGACGGGGCCGGGTGGCAGCTGCTGGCCGGCGCGCTGGGTGCCGTGTTCCTGGTTTTCCTGGTCGTCGCCGTGATGGTCGTCGGCGTCCGGCGGTCGGTCCTCGCGCCGGTCCGCGGGCTGCTGCGCGCGGTCAGGGAACTTGCCGGTGGCGGTTACGACCAGGCTGTGCCGCGGGACGGCCCGGCCGAACTGGCCGAGCTCGGAGAGGGGCTGGACGCGATGCGTCTGCGTGTGTTGGCCACGATCGGCCAACAGGGACCGACGGTGACGGCGCTGCGGGACGCGTTGGCCGCGTCCGTGGCCGAGATCCCGGGCATGCGGATCGCGAGCCGGATCATCCCGGCGGAGGGCCTGCTCGCCGGCGACTGGTACGACATCTTCGAGCTGCCCGACGGCCGTCTCGGGTTCACGGTGGGGGACGCGGCGGGGCACGGCCCGGTCGCCGGCGTGCATGCGCTGCTGGTCAAGCAGCTGCTCGCGGCCGCGCTGCTCACCGGGAGCACCCCGGGCGAGGCGGTCCGGTGGGCGCAGCGATGCCTCGGTGACACCGGTGAGATGTTCGCGACCGCGTTCGTCGCAACAGTGGATCGTGAAACCGGCCTTGTCGAGTACGCCAACGCCGGGCACCCACAACCGGTGATCATCCGGAGTCCGGGCGGCGAGCGAGACGTGCGCGCGGGCGACGTGAGGGTGGGCGACGTGGATCCGGGTGCCCTGGATCCGGATGATCTGGACCCGGATGATCTGGACCCGGATGATCTGGACCCGGGTACGGAAGGGGAGGCCCTGACCGCCGGAGACGGCTTGGGCGCGGGAGGGGATGGAAAAAGAGGGGATGGAAAAAACGGAGCGGGAAGGGCGGGGCTCGTGGCGCTGGCGCCGACAGGGCCTCTCGTCGCCACCATCCTGCCCGCCGGCAGCGGCGGCGGGAGTGGCACGTGGCGGACAGAGCGGGCCCGCCTGGCTGCGGGGGACGTGCTGTGCGCCTACAGCGACGGCATTACCGAGGCGCGCGACCCGGCCGGGAACCAGTTCGGTTTCCGGCGGCTGGCCGACGAGCTGGCACGCATCCCCGGCAGAGATCCCGGCGCCCTCGTGAACGACCTCTTCACGGTTGTCGCGCGGCATTCTCGCGGCAGCGTGGCGGACGACCAGATCGCGGTCGCGGTGGGCCGTGACGCGGCCGATGTCATTACCGCTCCGGCACAGCGCCTGGACGGGGCTGTCTATCCGGTGGAAAACGCCGTCACCGCCATGCCGAAAAATGTCACCGCCGCGTCCGGGCAGATGGCCCGGGGGGCAGCCTCGTGCCGGTTCTCCGTCAGTTCTCCCACCAGTTCTCCCACCAGTTCTCCGGCCTGGCCCGAACGGAGCGCATGGGCATGTCACCGGCTTGCCCGCCGGGGCACCGGCTGGTTCCTGGCGGCTGGTCACATCATAACAAAACGGGTATTCGACGCGTCCGGCCAGTTCGGTGCGAATATCCGGGAGGCGGGCACCGCCGGTGCCGCTCCGCAAGGAATACAGAGGCGCAGGGCGCCCGCGCGGGGACGCGGAATTCGTGGATCGATCACTCCGGGGGGCTCGTCGGTGTTGGCGTACGTCCGTTAGTCTGTCTGAGGTATGGACGACCAGGAGACGGGGAAGATCTCCACGGGCACGCTGGATTCCGGCACATCCGCGTCCCTGCCGAGTGACCCGTCCGCGGAGTCGGTGAGAGAGCTGGCCTTCCCGGCAGCTGCCCGCCTCGAGCTCGATGAGCTGCTCACCCAGCTCGTCGACCGGGCGCAGGACGTCATCGAGACGCAGAGCAGGCTGCGCGGCCTGCTGCGGGCCACCCGGACGGTCATCGCCGACCTCAGCCTGGAGGTGGTGCTGCGCCGCATCGTGGAGGAGGCCTGCCAGCTGGTCGACGCCCGGTACTGCGCCCTCGGGGTGATCGCCAGAGAAGGACATCTCGAGCAGTTCATCCATGTCGGCATGGAGCCGTCACTGGTTGAGAAGATCGGGCAGCTGCCGCGGGGGCAGGGGGTGCTGGGCCTGCTCACCGCGCAGCCACAGCCGCTCCGCCTGGACGACATCGCGACGAATTCCCGGGCCGTCGGCTTCCCGGCGAACCATCCGCCCATGCGGACCTTCCTCGGTGTTCCGATCAGGGTCCGCAGCGAGGTTTTCGGCAACCTCTATCTCACGGAGAAGCGCAATGGCCGGACGTTCACGGCCGAGGACGAGGAACTCGTCCTGGCGCTGGCCGCAAGCGCCGGGATCGCCATCGACAACGCCCGGCTGTTCGATCAGGCGCAACGTCGCCAGCGGTGGTTGCAGGCCTCGGCGGACATCACCCGCCACGTACTCGGTGACGGCGAGCGGCCACTGAACATGATTGTCAGCCGGGCCCGGGAGCTCGCCGGCGCGGACGTGGCCGCGATCCTCCTCAGCGGGGAGTCCTCGTCGCACCTGACCGTTGAGGTTGCCGACGGTGACGATGCCGGTGTGCTGCAGAGCACCTTGATCCCTATGGACGACTCGCTGGGGGGCAAGGCGGTGCGGATGTGCGCGCCGCTGCTCGTCTCGGACGCCGCGGCCGAGGCCAGTGGCAACGATCCCTACGCGCAGGGGATCGGCCCGCTGATGATCGTCCCGTTGGCCGGCTCCCAGGTGGCCAACGGGGCGGTGGTGCTCGGCCGGCGGCACGGGGCCACACCGTTCACGGACAGTGATCTCGATATGGCGGCGGCGTTCGCCGGGCATGTGGCGACAGCCCTCGAGATCACCCAGGCGCGGGCTGCCAGGGAGCGGATCGTCGTCCTGGAGGACCGGGACCGGATCGCTCGTGACCTGCACGACCACGTCATGCAGCGGCTGTATGCCGTCGCGCTCGGCATGCAGGGGCTGGCCGCCGCCGAGGAGCGGCCAGGGCCGGCCCGCCGGATGGCCACGTACGTGGAAGACCTGGACGTGACGATCCGTGAGATCCGCTCGACCGTCTTCGAGCTGCGGGGCCGGCGGGCGACGGCCGGTTCCGGCCTGCGGGCGCGGGTCTCCTCCGTCGTCGACGCGGTGAGCGACGCCTTCGGCTTCGCGCCGTACCTGCGGTTCGAAGGCCCGCTGGACACGATGGTGGACGCGGCGGCCGGCGATCATCTGCTCGCCGTGGTGCGGGAGGGCCTGTCGAACGCGGCCCGGCACGCCCGGGCCAGCAGCGTCGAGGTCGTCGTACGGGCCGCCGGGGGCCGGCTCGACGTGGACGTGATCGACAATGGTGTGGGCATCGGGAGCACGGAGCGTCGTAGCGGGCTTGCGAACCTGCGCAGCCGAGCCGAAGATCTGGGCGGTACCTTCGACCTCTCCGCGGGGCCCGAAGGCGGTACCCACCTGCGCTGGTCCGTACCCCTGACCTGAGTCACCCACAGTTCCCACCACAGCCGGTCAGGCCGGCTGATCTTACTCAACGTCATCAATCATGCTCGTATGATGCTGGACCGTGCGGGATGCGTGAGCCGCCTGGGACGCTTCGTCCGTCCGGGGAAGCGCCATCCGGAGGGAGCCGTGGGCCGGAGGTCCGGGTGGCGGGGTCCGAACGGCCCGTCCCCGAAGAAACTTCCGACGGTCGTTTCGACCTTCTTCCCAGCTCAGGATGGACATCGGGCGGCGGCGGCGTGCCCGGGGCCGGTGCCGGTCGGCTGGTCCGGCCGACTCGGATGATCACTATCGCGCCTGCCGCCGCCACATGTTCTGACGTTGGAGGTGTCATGACCGTCGATGGCCGGACGACAGTGCCGGAGCGTACGGGCCCGCACGCGCGTCCGTACATGTATCTCCAGGTCGGACGCCCCGAGTTCGACAGCCCGCGGTTCACCGACATCCGCTTCACCGGCCCGCGGCTGACCATGGCGCAGCTGGCCGACCTGGAGACGATCGAGACGCACAGCGCGACGCTGTACTTCTCCGGCGACCGCGTCTACAAGGTGAAGAAGCCGCTGGACCTGGGCTTCCTCGACTTCCGTACCCGACAGGCGAGGGAGGCGGCCTGCCGGGCCGAGGTCGAGCTCAACCGCCGCCTCGCCCCCGACGTCTATCTCGGCGTGGCGGACATCCGCGACAGCGCCGGCACGCTGGTGGACCACATGGTCGTGATGCGGCGGATGCCCGTGAACCGGCGCCTGTCCAGCATGATCGCCATGGGACGGCGGGTGGACGGGCAGCTACGCGCGCTCGCCCGGCTGCTCGCCGCCTTCCACCAGCGCTGCCCGACCTCCGCCGAGATCGCCGAGGCGGGCAGCCCAGCCACCCTCGAGGGGCTGTGGCGGGAGAGCCTCACCGGGATCGCGCCGTTCAGCGGGATGCTGATCGACGCGAGTGTCATCGACGAGATCGGCCGGCTCGCCCCCCGCTACCTTGCCGGCCGGGCGGCGCTGCTGGCCGGCCGGCAGCGCGCCGGATGGATCCGGGACGGGCACGGCGACCTGCTCGCGGACGACATCTACTGCCTCGACGACGGCCCGCGGGTGCTCGACTGCATCGAGTTCGACCGCCGGCTGCGGCTCGGGGACGTGCTCGGCGACGTCGCCTTCCTCGCCATGGACCTGGAGCGCCTCGGCGCCGCCGACGCCGCCGAGAAGTTCCTGGCCTGGTACGGGGAGTTCGCCGGAGAGACGCACCCGCCGTCGCTGCGGCATCTCTACATCGCCTACCGGGCGCTGGTGCGGGCCAAGGTCTCCTGCATCCGGGCCAGCCAGGGCGTGCCGGAGGCCGCCCGGCAGGCGCGCCGGCTCGCCAGGATCGCGCTGTCGCACCTGCGGCGCGGCCGGGTCCGGCTCGTCCTCATCGGCGGCCTGCCCGGCACCGGCAAGTCCACCCTGGCCGGGAAGCTCGCCGACGCCGAGGACGGCTGGGTGCTGCTGCGCTCCGACATCGTCCGCAAGGAACTGGCCGGCCTGCCCGCCGGCGAGCACGTGCCCGCCAGCCTGTTCGAGGGGCCCTACGACGCCCAGGCGACCGACGCCACCTACACCGAGCTGCTGCGCCGGGCCGGCCACGCCCTGGAACGGGGGGAGAACGTGGTGCTCGACGCGTCGTGGTCCACGGCCGGGCATCGGGCCGCCGCCGCCAGCCTCGCCGAGCAGACCAGCAGCGAACTCGTCGAGCTGCGCTGCGTCACCTCCCCGGAGGTGGCTGCCGCGCGGATCGCCCGCCGGGCCGCCGCCGGGGAGGACCCCTCCGACGCCACCCTCGCCGTCCACCAGGCGATGGCGGCCCGCGCGCAACCGTGGCCAACCGCCAGCGTCATCCAGACCGCGGTGCCGATCAGTGAGGCGCTCCTGGCCGTCCAACGCCGCGTGAACGTGATCTGAAACGCGATCCGGGCCGGCGGGACTGGGCCTGGGACTGGGCCTGGGACTGGGACTGGGCCGCCGCCCGCGTACGCGGCCCGTCCGTGTTCCGCGCTGCCCGGCGGGCCTACTTCTGGGCGGCTTTTTTCTGGACGGCCTGTTGCTGCTCTTTCTGCTGCCCCTGGAGTTTCGTGGCGTAAACCGCCGCCTGGGTGCGGCTGGTCAGCTCGAGCTTGTCGAGAATCGCGGACACGTAGTTCTTCACGGTCTTGTCGGACAGGTGGACCCGGGAGGCGATCTGCCGGTTGGTCAGCCCCTCGGCGATCAGCAGCAGGATCTCCCGTTCCCGGTCGCTGAGAGTCACCAGCCTGCCGTCCTCGGCCGGGCCCTCCCGCAGCCGGGCCAGCACTTTCTGCGTGACGGCCGGGTCCAGCAGGGAACGTCCCGAGGCGATGGTGTGGATCGCGCCGACGAGATCCGTGCCTTTGATCTGCTTGAGCAGATAGCCGGCCGCGCCCGCCATGATCGAGGCGAACAGGGCGTCGTCGTCGTCGTACGACGTCAGGATCAGGCAGCCGATCTCCGGGTGCGCGGAGCGGATGTCCCGGCACACGTCGATACCGCTGCCGTCCTCCAGCCGCGCGTCCAACAGCGCGACCTGCGGGTTGGACGCGGGTATGCGGCGCAGCGCCTCGGTCGCGCTCGACGCCTCGCCGACGACCCGGATCTCCCCGGTATCTTCCAGTACCTCCCGGATGCCACGCCGGACGATCTCGTGATCATCCAGAAGAAATACCCGTACCGGATCCATGGCGAAGCACGCTACCCGCAGGTCTCACCCTTTACCATCCGGGCCGCCCGCCGGCCGCGGAAGATCGCCGCGAGTTTGCCGTTGTGTACGCCCGCGGGACCGGAAAGCGTGCACAACGACAAACTCGCCTGGATCAGGTTCCGCTACTGGCGGAGCTTCTTCAGGCGCTGGCCCAGGTCGATCAAGGTGCTGGACAGTGCGTCCACGAACGATGAGCCGATCTTCGATGCGCTTTCACGGACCGTCGGGTCCTTCGCAGCCTGGCCGGCCGCGGAGTAGGCCCGGTCCAGGGTCGCGCGGAGCTCGGCGAGCGCCTCGTCGACTCCCCTGCGGTCGAACGGACGCTCGCCGACGACGTCGTCGAAGTGCGCCTTCACCCGTTGCCCCAGCGTGGTGAGACTGTTTGCCACGTCGTCCCAGGCTGTCTTCGTGTCGGTCATACGGTCGCTCCCTTCTCACCTGTATCTTGCAGCATTTCCCAGCTCGACCGCCGCAACCACCCGGGGCGGGGCCCCGCCCCGGGCCGGTGCGGTCACGCGGGCGCGCGGGACGGCGCGCCGTCCGTACGCCTGACGCGCTCCGGGCGCCGGATGCGGTGCTGGCCGTCCGGGTCGGCGACGACGTAGCCCATGCCGCTGGGGGTACGGTCGCCGATGCCCGCGTAGCAGGCGAAACGGGCCAGGGCGTTGAGGGCGGCGCGCGTCCGCGGCGGGACGTCCGCGGGCGCGGCAAGCTGGTAGCGGACGAACCCGACGCAGCCGCGGCGTTTCGGCGCCCCGATCTTGACGACGTACTCGGCGCTGGAAAGGGTCGTCTCGACGAGCTCCAGATGGCCGTTGATCGTGGCATCGATGTCGGAGGGTAACGGCGCGAGATCCCGCGCCCAGGCCCGCCACCGGTAGGCCAGCGTGCCGAACACGCGCTCGGGATCGGGCAGGATGCGCTGGCGGCGCACGCCGTCATCGCGTCCGGTGGCGAAACTGACCGGCGTGACCAGCCCGAACGCCCAGGACGTCGCCGGGGGAGCGGCGGCGAGCAGATCCGGGTACGGCTCGCCCCCGGCGAGCTCGACCGCTTCGGTCACGTAGTCGGTGAAGCCGAAACGCCACCGGTCGCGGTTGCGGAGAGCGGCGAGCATCGAGCTGGTGATCTCGTCGAGCAGGATTCCGACCTCGAAACGGACCCTGGCCGACGACCGGCCGGGGGCGCGCTGGTGCTCGTCGAGGAGCGGGGTGATCGCGAACGGCCGCGGCGGCGGCCCGTCGTGCAGGTACGCGCTGGCTTCGGGCGACAACTCCTCGCGGACGGCCGCGAGCACGGCGGCGTTGACCGCCGGCCCCGTGTACGGTGGCGGCAACGCCCTCGGGGACACCGGCCTGACGGACACGACAACGCGAGCGGGCACAGCTCACCTCTCCAATCCTCGGCGTCCCGGCCTGCCACGGCCTGCCCGTGCCACAGCCCAGGACCCGACCTGAATCTCACGGTAGGCCGCCGGAGCGGCCACACCATCCCGGGCCCCGCCAACGTCCCCACCCCGCCCGTACCGCATCGACACGACCCACCCATCCCTGACGGACGACGGAGCGGTGGGAAGCGCGGGTCAGCACCCCCGGGACCGGTGGTACTGTCGCAGCGCCCCAGCCTTCCGCATCGGATTGAAACTAGTTCAGCATCTGGAATGCGCCGTGCACCCTGAGCTGTAGAGCACCGGCTTTCCGCATCGGCTTGAAACAGAATCCGGACTTCCGCGTTCCGGTGCTTTCGGTCCATGGGGCCGGATCTCCGTGTCGGGCGGAAGCCGGCCCGGCGGCCGGAGGGCGATTGCGGAACTGCGGAAGATATGGGTGATTCCGGTTGTTATCGTGACGGTTTCCACCTACGGGGTCCGGGGGCGTAGGTGGTGGCTGTTGTCACCGCGGCGGTTTCTGCCTACGGCTCTCAGAGGAGAGCGTCCGCGCGTCCTCGGTGATCGTGAAAATGGCCCGATTCGTTGCTCTTTGTGTTTGCGATGGTGCGCAGGGGATTGACTGGGAGTGTCGTGGGCACCCTGCCGCGGGGCGTGACGGGGCATGCCCTAATCTGACCTGTTCTCCAGCAGGAGGGCGGTCGGGGGCAGAGCCGAAAGCGGCACAATCGTGCGCTTCCCGTGTTCGCTTGTGGCTCTGACGTGCGGAGGGAGCTCGGGTGACGATCGGATGTGGGGGCTTGGCGCTGGGCGGCGCCGAACCCGATGGCGCTGGGCCGGACGGCGAGGGCCCATGGGGCCGGCGGCCGGGGCGTCCCGTCCGGAATGGGTGGGTGTTGACAGGGGCTGACGAGCCCCAGTACGTTGCCGACCGGCCACTACGCGCGGCGTGTGGTCGATGACCAGGATCTTCGCGGTCCCGGTCCCCTGTGAAGCACTCGGAGCATCCGAGTGCTGTGGCGTCTTCGTGGCGTCGCTTTGTTGCCGGATCACCACCCGTGGTTCAGCGTGCCCAACACAGGAGGACCGATGGCTGCCCTGACACTCGCCGACATCGCGGACGAGGACGACAACAACGCATTCGCGGCCTTCCGCGAGCTGGTGGGCCCGGCGCTGTGGGCGGTGATCGTCCGCGATGTCCACCGGGCCAAGCCGGGGACGTGCGCCTGCCGTCCCGACCGGCCACCCATGTTCGACGCCGCCCACCCGATACCCGGCCCGCTCTGCCAGCGTTGCATGGACCAGTGGACGCCTCGGCTCATGGACGGTTTCGGCCGGATACGTGCCGCTCTCATGGGCGACGTACCGACGATCGCCGGCGGCTCGAATGCCGGTCAGGAAGTTCGTGAGCTGATCGTCGTCCGTGACCATCTTGTGACGCCCGAGGCCGAATGGCAGGAGGCCGCCGTTCACGGCGCCATGCTGTGCCACCCCGCCTTCCCCGGGGGAATCTCGCCGGAGCCGCCGGGCTGGCTGCGGGCGGTGTGGGCGCAGCTCGTCCACTTCCCCACGGCCGGGCGGATCGTGCCGACCGTGCGCCGGGAATCGGCCGCCGAACGCGGCCTGCCGACCCGTCCGGAAGTAGCGATCAGCACCGCTGAATGGGCCGCGCCGCTGCGCGCCGACCCCGTCGGCCAGAACATTCTCATCCATTTCCTGCTTGGTCTCCGGGACGAGATCACCGACCCGTTCTCGCTGCCGAAAATGCAGCTCAGGTTCGGTCTCAGCGAGCGGGAGACCGACGAGCGGCTGCGGCGCTCGCTCGCGCTGCTGCGCCGGTGCAACCCCGACTTCTACGCGCGGGCCGTTGCCGGTCCGCTCGCCGGACGGCCCGGCGGGGTTCCGGATGAGACCGGCCCGGACGAATGTATCGGCGATCACGTGCCGTCCGTCGAGGATTCCTGCGCGGCCGAGGCGGACGCCGACACCGCACGAAAGGCGATCATCGCCGAACTCCTGCCGCCTGTTCGTCCCAGCGATGACGGGCGGGTGCGCGACACGCACCCCGACACGCATGGCGACACGCATCCCGACACGCATGGCGATGGCTATGGCCGGCGGGAGAATCCGGGGCCGCGGCCGAAGGCGGTCCCTTCGAGAACCGCGCCGAAGAGCCAGCCGAAGACCCACCCGAAAAGCGGCCGGCCAGGGACGTGGCCGAAGAGCCGTCCGGATGCGCGGATGCCCGGGGCGGGACCTGGCGCGGCTCCTCCCGCCCCGGGTTCCGACGCCATTCGTGAGCCTGGTGCCACTCGTGAGCCTGGTGCCGCGCGTGAGGCCGGTGTCATTCGTGAACCGGTACTCAATGCCGTCACAGTTCGGTTGTTAAAGGTGATTGTCGATGCCGCGTACGGCAAGAAGGCCGACGTTGTCGCGGCCTTCCGACGGCATCTGCGGCTGGGCGAGGAGGAGGCCGAAGCCGAAGTCGGCCGCTTCACGCGCCTCGTCGCCGGGGCCGGTGTCTGTTGGGTCGACGTCCTGCTGCGTGGCATTGACGGCTACGGGGTGGCGTGATGCCGAGAAACAGCACAGCCGGCGCCGTCACATACCTGGCCGTCACATACCCGGACCTGGACCCGGCCGTCAGCCGGGCGGCAGGGCGGCCCATGCCTCCAGCAGGTCCGCGAGGTCACGTGCCTGTGCCGTGGACAGCACGACGGCCCGTGTCCCGGCCCATGCCCCGAAGCCGGTCGTGTGGGCATCCCGAGCGTCACGATCCGGATCGTGGGCCGTAGACGTTCCCGCTGCCGACAGCGGGGCTGCCGGCGCGCCACCTGGAACCGTCGGAGCTGGAACCGTCGGGGCTGTTCGGGGCCCGTGCTCGGTTTCGTGCCCAGCGCCGGGGACTGTCGATGCCGTGGGAGCTGTGTTCCGCGGAACGCGGGCCCCAGCCTGCTGGGGCTCAGAGGCCTGATCGTCAGGGGCTGTGTTCCGCGGAACGCGGGTTCCAGCCGGGCGGAGGCCGCGGTCATGGCTGTCAGGGGCTGTGTTCCGCGGGACACGGGTCCCGGCGGCGGGGTCCGGCCATGAGGTGATCTCAAGGCGGACGCCGTCACGGACCGTGGTTGCCTGCACGGATCGCGGTGCGGCCGGTGCCGTTATCGGCAGATCGGTGATCTTCCTGCGGCGGGCGAGCCGCAGCAGGTCGGGCCGGGCGAACACGGCCGTGCCCCTGGTGCGCAGCAGGTCCGCGAGCTGGCGGCCCACCGTCGTCCGGCCCGGCCTGCCCGTCGTCCGGCCAGGTGTATCCGTTGCCTGGCAGGGTTCGTCCGTCCAGGTCAGGCGCAGTGGAGGGCTGCCGCCGTCGTCGAGGTCCAGCACCGCGCGGGCCCCGGCGAGCCGGAGCGTCGCCGGCCCGAAAGTGCCTTGCACGTGCCGGGAGACGAGCGGAATGCCAGCCAACGCCGCCAACCGCCCCGCAGCCGTACTCACCGGCATCCCCTCCCTCCAGCCCCCGCAAGACATGACTTCAGTAACCGACGGTAGCGCTCCTCCCAGCCGGACGCCCCCGGCTGGCTACCGCCGTCAGCGTGCGACAGCGCCGTCAGCCCGTAACAACTCAGCCCATGACACCACCGCCGCCGCCATCCCGCCCTTGCCGCCGCCCGCCCGTCACCGGCAGACCACGCCGGGCCCGACCGCACACCCCGGCGCCGGGCGGCCGGAGCGCCACCGGTCGTATCCCGCTCCGCTCATGGGATTGAGGGTGCAAACGGCTGCTATCACAGCCACTTGTTCCCTCAATCTCGTGATCGGCCGATACTTCGGGTGGGGTGGGGCCGTACTGTGCGGAGCGCACGGTACGGCTGGCGGCCGGGAAGGATCGCGGCCGTGGTTGTCGTCCCCGTCGTCAGCGGTCCTTGCTGGGCTGATCCTTGCCGGGATAGATGGAGAGAGGCTGGGGAGAGGATGCGGCGCCGAGGTCGGGGAGACTGACGCCGCGGGCGCCCTGGACATCGCGGCCCTGGCGTTCGTTCTGGACGAACCATTCGAACGAGCGGCCGCGGGGGTCGGGGGGTACCGGGACGTCGGTGCGCAGGCCGTTCGGGCGGACCCTTGGGTAGTGCACGGGCGTGAGCGGATTTCCGGTGGCGGCGGCGAGGAAAGCCCGGATGTGCGGGACCTGCTCGAACCGCTCGTCATCGCCGCCGGCCACCGCCCGCCGGAACTCGCCGACGGTTTCTCGGGCCGCGGCCGGGAAACCGTCGGAAACGGGCTCGTCCGGGATGATCGAGCGGTAGTACTCGGCCCACGACTCGCCGGTGCGCAGGTCTGTGCGGGCCGGGTCGACGGTGAGCTGGACGCTGCCGAAACCCAGCGGTTTGCCCAGGCCCAGCCGGTGGAAACGGCTCGGCTCGCCGGCGCCCAGGTCGAGCAGCCACAGCAGCGCGCCCAGCTCGGCCCCGGTGAGGTTACGGACGTCGACGCTGAAGGTGAACGTCGTGCCGGGCCGGACCCAGCCCTCGATCGACCGGTTCTGGTCGTCGCGGTTCTCGTCCTTCTCCCCGCCGCCGGTGAGGGTGGCGAACGCGGTTCCGTCGCGGTTCAGCGGGTTCGCGCGTGAATTGTTCTCCGGTACCGCGGACTTTCGCGGTCGACGGTATTCCTGGTAGCGCCCGCCGTCCAGGCTCTGGGTGCGGTCGGCGGCCGGGTCCTGCCAGTAGCGGTCGGGCAGGCCGGCGTGATGCGGGTAGACCTTGCGTCCGCGCAGCATTCGGCCCTCGGAGACGAACCAGCTCCCCTTGGGCAGCCCGGCCGGCAGCGGCGCGGGATGGCCGTTGCGTTCGGTGCCGAGATAGAAACGGCCCTGGCCGGGTTTGGGCTGGCCGAGAATCGCCAGCGGCAGGCCCGGATCCCGGAAACGCTCCACGGCGGGCCCGCCGGCCGGCGGCGGGAGGCTTTTTCTCTCGGCGGGCGCGTCCGACGCCTGGTCGCAGCGCACCGGGCCGATGCGCACGGCGCCGAGCCAGGCGCCAGCCGGGTCGCGCCGGCCGTCGGGCCCGGCTCCGGGACGGTCCTCGGTGCGGACCCAGCCGAACACCCGGTCCGCGGGGGACAGCTCACTGATCGAGTCCGCGGGCCGCAGCGACGGGGGCAGCAGCTCGCTCGGTGGGACGCTGAACAGCTCGCGCGCGATCGTCACCGGATACAGGCTGTCGATCTCACCGCGGGCGTCCAGCCGGACGTAGAGCAGGTCACCGTCGGTAATTTTCTCTGGTTCCATGCCCTTTGGGGGGACCAGGTGACGGCTCGATACGAGTGCTCCCGGGTTTTTGGGGTCGGGCTCCTTCAGTTCGCCGGGACGATGCGCCGCCGTATAGCTGTAGATGATGTCGCGCCAGATGTCCCGCAGCCGCTTGTCGAGCTCGTAGGTTTCCCGCAGGTCGTTGCGGGGATCGAAGAAGAAGACCCGTTCGTCGTGCTTGCGGTCGATGTT